>CAYIHW010000129.1:0-1521 GCA_964363335.1 uncultured Candidatus Saccharibacteria bacterium | reverse complement strand
GGCTTTTAACTCGTCCAAATATTCTTTACTAAATTGCAAAATCGGCAAATCCGGTTCCGGCATATAGCGATAGTCTTGCACATCTTCTTTACTTCTCTGTTCAACGGTACAGGAATCTTTTTCATTCCAACCCATAGTCACCTGCTTTGGTGTTTTGCCCTCTTTGAGTATTTCAATATGGCGAGCAATTTCATAATTTACCGCGCTCTCGGCAAATTTAAAAGAATTGATATTTTTTACTTCCACTTTGTAATTTGGTAAAGTGGTTTCGCCCGGCTTGCGCACGGAAATATTTGGCTCACAGCGCATAGTGCCTTTTTCCATATCCGCGGTAGACGCGCCGACATAGCGAATAATATTTCGCAATTCCTGCAAAAATATTCTTCCCTCTTCCGCGCTTTCAATATCCGGCTCGGTGACAATTTCCAAGAGCGCGCATCCCGCGCGGTTATAGTCTACCAAAGAATACGGCAATCCCTCGGGATGAATATTTTTCCCCGCGTCCTCTTCCAAATGAGCACGGGTAATGCCAATGCGCTTAACACGCATCTTTTTACTATTTGTCATCGCGAGTGCATCCGAAGCGATCTCTGTTTGGTTTGAGATTGCTTCGTCGGCTAAACTCCTCGCAATGACAGGAACCATAATATCCAAATACCCATCTCTGGCAATCGGCTTATTATACTGAGAAATTTGGTAGCCTTTTGGCAAGTCCGGGTAAAAATAATGCTTGCGGTCAAATTTGGAAAATTCGTCAATTTGACAATTCAAAGCCAAACCCACCATAGCCGAAAGTCTTATGGCTTCTTTATTGGCCACCGGCAAAGTCCCGGGCTGACCGGTTACCACTTCGTCTATATTGGTATTCGGCACTGTTTCGTCCGGATTATTTGCAGCCGAAGAAAACATTTTGGATTTGGTATTAAGCTGGACGTGAATTTCAAACCCAATTACCGGATTATATTCAGTTGAACTTATAAATTCTTTCATAAATCATTCCACTCTCTTAAATTTTACCCTATCTTCTTCTTTCCATACAATATATTTTGTTGGCTTTTTATTACTATAATCAATTTCTATTTCAAAATTTCCTGTCGGTGATTTTCTAAATTTTAAATATTTAACATATTTTCTATCTGCATAGTATATAAATGGTTTTTTTGTTGCTTTTGTTTGTCCTGCGTCTTGAGATAAAATACACAAGTCCGGACCTTCTATCGTTATTCCCCAAGTCTCCAATTCTTTTTCGATTTCCGGCCTAATATCAATAATTAAGTCAGGTGTTTTTCCTTCGGATTCTTGTTCTAATTTTGAAATTTCTGACATTAAAAATTGTTTAGATATTAGATATTCCTTGCCTTTAGGCAAGGGCTGGATGTTTCTTGTGCCAGTCTGTTACTTGTTGATAGGCAAAGCCGGCGTTAAATACGACTTGCTCTCCCCATTGCGGACCGATAATTTGTAAGCCTACCGGCAAACCAAAAGATGGCATACTGCCAACATTATTTCCCTCTCCCTTTG
>CAYIHW010000128.1:0-1610 GCA_964363335.1 uncultured Candidatus Saccharibacteria bacterium | reverse complement strand
CTAGAGATACGGGGTTTTTCGTCTTTCGGGCCATTTATCCACATTTATCCGTAAGCGCTTGATAAATTTGAGAGTCTATGCTACTGTACCAGTACATTTAATTAGTTAATCTATCTGTCTGCCAATATGCATTATAAACATAAATTTGGCCAAGAATTGGAATCAATTTTGGAAAAAGCAGCCAAAAATCCACAATTACTTCATAATTTTTTGAAAGACATACTGTCACCAAACGAATATAAGGAGTTGGGAATTCGTTGGCAAATTGTCAAACAATTGGACAAGGGGGTTTCCCAAAGAGAAATAGCAAAAAAATTACAAGTCAGCATAGCAACGGTTACCAGGGGCTCGCGGGTACTAATAAACAAAAAAGGTGGATTTAACGCCATTTTGCAAAAAAAAATTTAATACAGGATTTTATTCAAGCAGGTCAGCGACTTGCATCTTTTGAAATATTTTTGATATATCCACAATCCTGATTTTTTTTGAATTTCGCGCAACGTCGTTAAAATTTTCTATTGTATTAGTGGTGTAAAAACTTACAATTGGTGATTTCTCAATTAGATCAACAACGGACTTATCCATATCCGGGTGAATTATCACAGCATAAACTTGCTTTGCGCCTCGTTGCACGCAAATATCTGCCGCAGATAATAAAGTTCTACCGGTTGTACAAATATCGTCCACTATTATTGCGGTCTTCCCTCTAACATCAACATTGTTGATTATTTTACAGTGCTTAATTTTGTGAATTTGATGCAAATCACGCTGTTTTTTCATAACAAGTATTGGGACGCCCCTTTTATTAAAAAGATGGTTTGCAAAAACTTGAGCTCGGTGATAGCCTCCCACATCGGGCGAAACAACCTCACTATTTGAAATATCTATTTTTTTTGCCATAACCCCAGCCATTAGGGGCAACGCCGAAACATTTTTAAAATGAACTGGAAAATTTTCTGTACTTTTTAAATTATGAAAATCTAAAGTAATAACCTTATTTGCGCCCAACGAGGCCAATATCTTTAAAATCATTTCCGCGCTTGCGCACTCGCCTTGTCGAAAATTTTTATGTTGGCGCGAATAGCCAAAATAAGGGATTATGGCAACCACGCTTCTTGCGCCGGAACGCTTCAAAGTGTCAACCAATAAAAAAAGTTCCAACAAGTTGTCGTTTACCGGCTTATCAGTGGATTGAATAACTACGCAATTTTTATTTTTAACCTTGCTTAATATTTGTAATCTGTATTCTGAATTGACAAACTGAGCCATCTCTTTTTTTCCTATAGGCAATTCCAAAACAGCAGCAACTTTTTTTGCTAATTTTGCAGAGGCACTGCCGGAAAAAATTATATAGGATTTTTTTTCCATATATTATAGAGTACTCGGATCCTGTAAAAAACGTTTTATTATTTTTTACCACTTGATAAAAGCCTACATTATTTACGGGTTTGTTGCAAATATCAAAAATTAAAAGAAAGAACGATGCCTAAAGAACCGCCTTGTTATTAGTTTTGCCCTTTACAGGTACCCAAAATTATCGGAATTTAGCGTTGCCGATTCCGGAAAAGGCATTGCCCCGGAAGAGCAAGCCAGCATTTTTGAAAAATATA
>CAYIHW010000127.1:0-1651 GCA_964363335.1 uncultured Candidatus Saccharibacteria bacterium | reverse complement strand
GAGGCAATTAAAAATGGCTCCACTCCAATATCCAACAAGCGGGGTAAAGCGGCGGCAGACGAGTTCGTATGCAAAGTGCTAAACACAATATGTCCGGTCATGGCGGCGTGAACGGCTTCTTCGGCGGTTTCTTTATCGCGAATTTCACCAATCATAATTATGTTTGGATCTTGGCGCAAAAGCGCGCGCAAACCAATGTCAAAAGTTAGGCCGATTTTTGGGTTGACCTGCATTTGGTTAGCGCCGATAATCCGGTATTCCACCGGATCTTCAATGGTGGAAATATTTACCGATTTGGTATTTAGCATAGACAGCACGGTATATAATGTTGTGGATTTCCCGCTTCCGGTCGGACCCGTAACCAGCAGCATGCCATGGGGCTTTTTTATATTCCGATTAATAACCTCGAATGATTCCTTTTCAAAACCCAATTCGTCCAAAGTCATGGCCTTGCTGGATTCATCTAACAGACGAATAACGACTTTTTCCCCGTCAAAAATTGGGATGGTAGAAACACGCAAAGAAAATTTATAAACGTCTTTTTCTATTTTAAACCGGCCATCCTGAGGCAAGCGATGCTCGTCGATTTTTAAATTAGACATTACTTTAATACGGGCGACGATGGCCGCCTGAATGACTTTCGGCAGGGTCATTACATCGTGCAATACCCCGTCAATCCGATACCGCACCACCACGGAATTTTCCTGCGGTTCAATATGAATGTCGGATGCTTTTTCAAACACCGCGTATTCCAATAAAGTGTCTACCACGCGAATAACCGGAACTTCCTCGGCCATTTTCTTTAAAGCGTCATCAACACTGCTCTCCCCTTCCGGCGCAGTCGAAAGCGGCTTGGCGCTGGGAGTGAATAAATGCTTAATTTCTTTTTCTAAAGAAGAGTGATACTTAGACAAGCCAAAATCTAAACTGGTTTTTCCAATTAAAAACGTTTTTATGCTCAACCCCGTTTTCTTTTGAATAAATTCCTTGGTTTGAATATCTTCCGGATCGGTCATTGCTAAGGAAAGCTCGTCCTTGGTCTTGGTAAAACTTATAACCTGATGCCGATGGGCAATAGGTTCCGGAACAAGATTTAACACGTCTTGAGGTATTTGTTGAGCCGTTAAGTCTATAACCGGAACACCCAAAAGCGCGGATTTAAGCTCAAGGAGCTTACTCTCGCTTAAAACTTTTTTTTGTACTAAAAATTCCTCCCAAGGATCAGGATTTTTTTGCTGTAAGCGCTCTTTGTCTAAAACTTCCAGCTTGTCCTCAGTTAAAATTTTATTTTGCTTTAAAACTTGGTTAAACTGCTGTTTATCCATTTACCCGCCTAAATTTGCGATACTCGCGATAATAATTTAAACATACTATGAATTTTATTTATATTTAATTTGTATAGTTACCTTAAAAGGTTAGCAAATTTTGGCGGGTAAAATTTTGTTTCTTACTATTTGTTCAATCCACCAAATTATTATACCATAACTTATAAAATTATCAAAATGAAATACCTCGCAACATAAGCTTACCGAGGTATCAACTGCAGTCTGTCATTGCGAGGAGTCGGACGACGAAGCAATTTTTTCCTTGGATTAGATTAGACCTGTTGCGTTTTAATTTTACTAGACAAAATGGGATATTTTAGACAAAA
>CAYIHW010000126.1:0-1658 GCA_964363335.1 uncultured Candidatus Saccharibacteria bacterium | reverse complement strand
GCAATGACATTGAGAACATTTCATATATTAATGAGGCCGTGGTTCCTTTTCCCTTTGTCCCGGTAACGCCAATAATTTTTGCCGGACAATGCTCAAAAAACCATTTGGTTTGGGAGGTAATTTGCAGTTTCCCCTCCCCTAATGAGGGGAGGGCTAGGGAGAGGTTGTATAAAGATACCCCAGGACTCCTAAAAGCCACATCAAACCCTTTCAGCTCTAAAAAAGCCTCGGAGCCGAATATAAAATTGACGCCGAGTGATTTAATCTGTTCTTGAGTTTCAGCCGGCCACTCCGCCCAAGGTTTTTGGTCAAAAAGGGTTGGTTTTACACCTTCCTTAAGCAGATATTTTACAGTGGCTTGCCCCTCAAGGCCGAAACCCAAAACAGCAACCAGCTTATTTTGTAAATCCCGAATAACCATCCTTTGTATTTAATATATTTTAGATTGGAATATCATATGTTGATAACTTCGCTTGACAAAAATTTGTTTATGGTATACTATACGTGTATCACGCCCCTGGGGATTCGTCCCTAGGGGATTTTATTTTCTCAATATGTTTTCTTACCAGACCGACGGGCCATAAAAACATCTGTTTTTGCAAAACTTGATATTCCTTACCCTGATGACCCGGTGCAAAGACTACTATAACTTTTTTCCCTTTTTTTATAAGGTCTCCCGCTAAGGCCGCGTAGTCACCATCTCCGCTAAACAGAACAATCTGTTCAAAGTTTCCGCATTGATTAAAAACATCACGAGCTAGCTCGACATCAAAATCACACTTTCTTCTTTTAACCGGAGCGGACAGATGCTTTTGTAATTCATTTATATTTAAATTCAGATTTTTTAACTCCAGATCCAGCTCTTCAATCATTTGGTAGGTAGAATTATAAATCTCCCCGTCTTCCGGCGCGTACAAAGGATACACTCCTTGTACATTTCCATCGGTATCAAAATCAGGTTCTTTTTCAGACAACCTGCTTTCTACTTTCACCCTTAACTCATATAGTTTGTCAGCAATGGAGGAGTTAGTAATTTTTATACCATCCAATACGTCGAAAAGTTCTTTGACCAAAATTTTGAAATGTGATTTATTCAAAGAAACCGGAACCCATTTTACCTCCTTTGTTATGAAAGTAAAACCCGTTTGTTCCATTATTTTTATAAAGTCTTCTGACCGAGTCTTGCCGGTTTCTGAACCATGATAAAGCCTTTGTTCATAAACTTCCGGGTATGTAGATAGGTATGCAAAAAGACGCCGGGGGTCAATTTCCCAGCCTAAATTTTTGAACCAGCCGTAAACATTTGCCCAATCCACCAATGCAAGTGTCTTTCCGGCAAGTCTAAATTTAAATTCTTCTTTTCCCATATTTAAAAAGTTTCCACGGGATAACGGGGCATATAAATCTCTTCTGATATCTCCGCCTGTTCAATCCTGTTAATCAAAAATCTACGGATTCCATTTTTGTCCCTGTCCCAAGCAAATAGGCTTTCCTCACCGGCTTGGCCAGTCCCAAAACTATAAGGTTCAACGTATCTCCAACCTTCGCTTGTTCCGTCTTTTTCAATATATATAATCTTAAGAACCCTGCGCTGGTTACCGGCCGCTTTTATTTTTTGTAGAATATAAAAGTTAATAGACAGTCTTTTTAATATTTTT
>CAYIHW010000125.1:0-1702 GCA_964363335.1 uncultured Candidatus Saccharibacteria bacterium | reverse complement strand
TGGCCTTGCCAGGCCATGGCTACACGGTGGCTTTGGAAAAAGGTGAATAGTTACTAATTACCGGCTTTTTTCGCAAATAAACCCTTAAGCTGGGGTAGTCCTAAGTAACTGCCGACCGCGTAAAATATTCCCCCAGCCAAAATAAAGGCCAATGAGGATTGGATTAATAACCCTAAGGTTGTATGGGTATCTACTAAGGGAGCTAAAATGTATAGCGCCGCATAGCCGGTAAGACCCATAAAGAGCGAGGCAATAATTACTTTGGTTAAGGAAATAAAAATGGTGTCGTCAAAATTTTCCAAAGTTGCCTGGGAAATTTGCCGGGAAATCCGAAAACGCAAAATAAAGTAAAGTACCGCCGCGTTAAAAATTGCGGCAATAGAAAAACCGCCTGCCATTCCGGCCGCCCCAAAGCGCCTGCCCAAGAAATATGCCAGCACCGCGTTAATAACCATAGTGGCAACCCCGATAATAACCGGGGTTTTAGTATCTTGCCTGGCATAAAAAGCACGGGCTAATAGCGGACTTAGGCCTTGGGCAAATAACGAAAGGCTAAACATACCCAAAGTGTTAAAAGTTAAAATTGTATCATCCCAATTAAATTTTCCGGCTCCGAAAGCTAATCGAACAAGATGCGCGCGGAATAACAGCAGTAAAATGGTAAAAGGAACCATAAAAAATAAAATTTGCGAGATGGCTTTGCTTAAGCTTTTCGCGAAATCCTCCTCATTTTTTTTTGCGTAAAACTCCGACAAAAGCGGGAACATGGCGATTGCGGTGGAAATGGCAAACACTCCCAGCGGCACCGCCTGTAAATTGTTGGCTAAATTAAACACCGCGATAGAACCGGAAATTAAAACTGAGCCGACAATTGACCCAATAAGCAAACTGACTTGCGAATTATCTACTCCTAAAACGCGAGGTAAAAAAAGGCCTAAAACTTTTTTTATGGCCGGATCTTTCAAGTCCATTACGCTTTGCCAAATATAGCCATAATGCACGGCCTCGGGGATTTGCACCAGTAAATGTAATCCAGCTCCTATTATCACTCCCCAGCCAAGGCCATAAAGGCCGAATTTTGGGTATAAAACCAGCAGACCAAAAATAATCCCGAGGTTGTACATTACCGGCGCCAAGTTGGCAATAATAAATTTTTTTTGTGAATTTAATATACTGGAAAAAATGCTGGAAACAGTAAAAATTATTGGCGAAAGCAGTAAAATCCTGGTTAAAATTACGGTATCGGCGAATTTTTGTCCCTCAAAACCTGGCACTAGCAAATGAGTAAGCGGTTGGGCAAAGAAGATTAAAATTAAACACAGAGCCGACATTAATAAAAAAGAAAAATTTAAAATGGAATTGGCGATTTTGTAGGCTTTTTCTTTATCGGTGATTAACAGCTCGGTGAAAATAGGAATAAAGGCCACGGACAAAGTCCCCAAGACCAGCAAGTTAAAGACTAAATCCGGAATACGGAAAGCCGCGTAATAAATATCCAGCGTATCCCCAGCCCCGAAACTGCTGGCAAATAATCGGTCGCGTACAAGTCCAACAATCCGCGAAAGCAACGTAAAAAAGCCGACAATGGCAGCGGCTTTGGGAACACTAAAGTGTTTTTCAATAGTCTTTAGTCTTTGAATCATGAAAATTAGACTTGTTGCTTAATAATTTTTTGAAACAAAATATGATATTTCAGACAAAA
>CAYIHW010000124.1:0-1739 GCA_964363335.1 uncultured Candidatus Saccharibacteria bacterium | reverse complement strand
GTTATAAAAAAAGCATTGATAGAATTCAGCCTAAAATAATATGGAAACCTTACAAAAAAAAACTTTATTTTGGGATGTCGGCAATCTTGATCCTCAAAAGGATTGCAATTTTATTATTGGCAGAATTTTAAACTTCGGCGACGAGATAGATTTTAATTGGGCCAAAGAATTCTATGGTTTGGAAAAAATTAAACAAACCTTAAAAGAAAGCAGGCAGTTGGACAAAAAATCCCTTTATTTTTGGTGCCAATATTTTAATATTGATAAATCCGAATGCACAAACAAGCTATTAACAAACAAACACAGCGCGTTTTCTCAGAGATAGGCAAACCTCTCGCGCAAGATTTTTACTTAGCCGGAGGAACGGCTTTGGCTATCCAACTTGGACATCGGCTGTCTATAGACTTAGACTGGTTTACGGGCAATCAATTTTCCAACAGTTTTCTTAAAAACAAGCTGTCCGGTTTGGGGAATTTTGAACTGACAGGCGAAGACGAGGGTACGGTTCACGGTGTTTTGGATGATGTTAGGGTAAGTTTTTTGCGTTACAGCTATCCGCTGTTGTTTCCGCTGATTGATTTTGAAAATGCCAAATTGGCCGACGAACGCGACATTGCGGCCATGAAAATCGACGCTGTTTCCTCGCGCGGCAGTAAGAAAGACTTTGTTGATCTATATTTTTTATTGGAAAAATACTCTCTGCCCGAGCTGATAGATTTTTTTGAAAAAAAATATTCAAACATTAAATTTAACAAACTTCATATCTTAAAAAGCTTAACATATTTTGAGGACGCCGAGAAAGAGCCAATGCCCGAAATGCTAAAACAAGCAAATTGGGATTCTATTAAAAAGAAAATTACTTTGGAAACTAATAAATTTTTGGAGGCTTAGAATTTTATGGGTAGACAAAAAATACTTATAGGTTTAATAATTTTACTAACTTCGTTTTTACAGATTCCACAAAAAGGGAGTGCCCTAACATTTAACGAAATTGTTCGGGACCAAAAAGGGAAAGTCCTTGGAGATAATACAATTGTTTATCCCTATCCGTCCGGTAGTTTAATAAATGAAAATGGGACAATCTACTTTATTATAGTCGTATCCGCAAATAGCCATGATAGATCCGCGGCCAAAGCCGGAGTGGTATCAAACAGAATGGCTAATCAGTTGAGTATATAAGCAACCAATATTAAATAAAACAAAACGGCGCCTAGAGTATAGGTCGCCGTTTTGTTTTAGCCGTAAAATATGGTAAAATAAATAAGATTTAACCTATAATATTCGCATGGAAATTAAGGATTTACAAAATAAACTGGTTGCTGTTTTAGGTTTTGGGCTAGAGGGAGAGGCAACGACAAAATATTTGCTTGATCATGGAGTGAGCCCGACTTTGTTTGACCAAAAGCCCTGGGACTTGTGGCCCAAAGACGCCCAAGAAAAAATTAAATTGCTTGGGATAAATTTTATTTTTGGTCCGGATTGCTTTAAAGAATTAGCTACTTTTGATGTGGCTTTCAGGAGTCCTGGAGTATCTTTATACAACCTCTCCATGGCCATCCCCTCATCCAACTTCGCCAAGGCTTCGTCGGACCTGCGGAAAGGGGAGGGGAAACTGCAAATTACCTCCCAAACCAAGTGGTTTTTTGAACATTGTCCAGCAAAAATTATTGGGGTTACCGGCACTAAGGGAAAAGGAACCACGGCCTCATTAATATATGAAATGTTCTCAATGTCATTGC
>CAYIHW010000123.1:0-1815 GCA_964363335.1 uncultured Candidatus Saccharibacteria bacterium | reverse complement strand
TCCCAAGACTTAACCCCTCCGGTCTCTACTTCCACCATAGCAGGCACATTAGGCCAGCCTGGGTTTTACAGGAGCAACGCGACTGTGACGCTGTCTGCAATAGACCCTGTAATATCTGATAGAGAGACTGAAACCTCAGGAGTATTAAAGACTCAATACAGTTTAGACGGGGGAGAGTATGTGGTATATTCCAGCTCATCCCCAGTGGCTGTAACCACAGAAGGTCCGCATTCAATTAAATTTTATTCCACTGACAGAGCAGGCAATAACGAGTTAGAACAAGAAGTAAATTTTGTTATAGACAAAACCCCACCAGAGTTAATTATCCAATTTGATCCACAGGCTAAAGACCTTTCCTTTTCTGCCACAGATACCTTACCGAGCATAGTAACAAGCACATCAACATTAGTGAAAGTAAAATGGCCAAAAGTTCCGGCGCTTAGGTTTACAGATTCAGACAATGTTATTACTGCCACTGACCCGGCTGGTAATACTGTCCAACTAACTCTAAAAGATAAAAACCGCAAGCGTGTTTTAAAAGCGGATATAAAATCTTTATCCTATAACGGCAAGGCGGCAGACATTAGCAAAGCGAAATTAAGTTTTGTTTGGAATTATAATAAACAAGGCACTTTGACCCAGCTAACTCAAAATATTCAGTCTAAAAAGAACTTTAATATTTTAGCCATTTATAACGGCAAAAAGACAACCCTAGTCGGACTGGATGCCAAAGGAATTATTTTAAAAACTTTAAACGGCCTGACTTTACTTAAAGTTACTAGCAATAAAGGGGATTTGGGGTGGGGGTATTAAAATTATAATCATCAAAATAAAAACAATCAGTGCTAATTCGCACGCCTGCCTGCGGTAGGCAGGAATTAGCCTATGGTGTAGCGGGGTGTGGAGGTGTGTTATAATATAGTAGTAAAAAAGTATGATATAGTCATACTTTTTTAGTTAACTAAACTAAGAGAATAATATGAAAAAATTACAAGTTTCTCAAAGAGGCCAGAATGTTATTGCTTCGCCAATCCGCAAGTTTTTGTCGTTTTTACAGGCTACGGAAGCCAAAGGCATTAAAGTCTTTAAGTTAAACGTTGGCGATCCAGATTTAGCCCCGCCGAAAGAATTTTTTAAAGTGGTGCAAAAATATGATCCTAGCACTTTAGGTTATGCGCCGAGCCCCGGAATTACTGTACATATGCAGGCCTGGCAAAAGTACTATAAACAATTTGGCGTTAGAGTGGAACTAAACCAAATGTTGCCGACCATGGGTTGTGCCGAAGCCATAATGCTCAGCTTACAGGCGGTGGCAGATTTTGGTGACGAAATAATTGTCTTTGAACCGCTGTATGCTTCGTACAAATCTTTTTCTGTAATTGCCGGGATTAAATTGGTGCCTGTAACTTTACCCATAGAGAAAAATTTTGCTATGCCGGCAATTAGCGAAATTGAAAAAAAGATTACCGCCCGTACCAAAGCCATTGTCATAATTAATCCCGATAACCCAACCGGAAAACTTTGGACTGACGCGGAAATTAACAATGTAATTAAGCTTGCCAAAAAGCACAATTTATTTATTATTAGCGACGAGACTTACCGGGAAATTCGTTTTGACGGCAAAAAACCGGTTTGTTTGTTAACCAAAAAAGACGCTCAAGCTAACATGATTGTTTGCGACAGCGTTTCCAAACGCTTCTCTATGCCGGGCGCGCGCATTGGTTGTATAATTAGCCGGAATCCGGAAGTTATGAAGTCTATTTTAAAGTTTGCCCAAGCCAGGCTTAGCGCCGGCACTTTGGAGCAGTTAGGCAC
>CAYIHW010000122.1:0-1880 GCA_964363335.1 uncultured Candidatus Saccharibacteria bacterium | reverse complement strand
CACTTTGCATACGAACTCGTCTGCCGCCGCTTTACCCCGCTTGTTGGATATTGGCGTGGAGCCATTTTTAATTGCCTCTACCATTAACGCCGTATTGGCCCAGCGTTTGGTTCGCGTAATTTGCAAGGATTGTCAGGTGGCCATAAAGCTTGAAGACGTTGTGCTGGAGAGTTTGTCTAAGCAATTCCATATGGAAAAATTGTTGAGTGTGTTAATTAAAGAGGGGTTGGCTTCGGCAAAGACTAAAAGTATAAAAGAATTAAAATTCTTTAAAGGCCAAGGCTGTGACAAGTGCGGACATAGCGGTTATAAAGGCCGTTTGGGCATTCACGAAATATTGGAAGTAACGCAACCCATTGCCCAAATGATTATGGAGCATAAGAGCGCGCAGGAAATTCAAGACATAGCGGAAAAAGAAGGAATGGTGTTAATGTGGCAAGACGGCTTTATTAAAGCGCTTAAAGGGATAACGACGATTGATGAGATAGTCAGGGTGAGCAAAGATTAAAACGCTGATGCCTCGCTGATAGGTACGCTGAAATAAACGCTGATGGTAAACAAAGTTCAAGATTTTTTATACGAAAAAGAATCATTCGCTATAAGAGGGGCTTGTTTTGAAGTTTGGAAACAATTTAAGGGAATGTTTAAAGAATCCGTTATCGACAAAGCCTTAACAATAGCATTACAGGATAAGGGTTTGCATGTTGAATCTCAAAAGCGGATAGATATTTATTTTCGTGGACAAAAAGTTGGTACTTATGTGCCCGATAAAGTTGTAGAAGACAAGATATTAATGGAACTAAAATCGAAAGAGTTTGTGACTAAACAGGATTTAGAAACATTTTGGAATTATTTGAAAGGTTCAGAGTATAAATTAGGTTTCTTTATAAATTTTTCACCAACTAAACTAGAAATCAAGCGAGTGGTATACGATAGCGCCAGAAGTAAGGCTTCAGCGACTAATCAGCGTACCAATCAGCATTAGCTCAGCGGCATATGGAATTTTCTTACACAGCCATAACCAAGGCGGGGCAGAAAGAGTCCGCGACCATTCAAGCCCAAAGTATTACCGCTGCCGGGCATATGCTCAAGGAACAGGGGCTGCTTTTAACGCGCATTGAAGCGCAGGGGAAAAGCGACATACTCGGTTTTTTAAAAAATATTTCCACAATTTCCTTGGCTGAGAAAATAAATTTTGTGGAAAATGTCAGCGTTATGTTGAAAGCAGGGATTTCCATTAGCCGGTCTTTGCAAATTGTGGTAAAGCAAACCCACAATGAAAAATTTAAAAATATTTTAACCGACATCTATAATCAAGTCCAGCAGGGGAAGGGGTTGTCCGAGGCTCTGGAAAAATATCCAAATGTTTTTCCGGGAATTTTTATCAGTATGATTAAGGTCGGAGAATTGTCCGGCAATTTAGATAAAAGTTTGGAGTATTTAAGCATCCAGCTTCATCGTGAAGCGGACCTGAAAAGTAAAACTATGGGGGCGATGATTTATCCTTCGGTCATTGTGGGGGCCATGTTGATTATCGGCGTGCTGATGGCAATTTTTGTTCTGCCCCAGTTAACCTCGGTGTTTAAAGATTTTGGCAGCAGTCTGCCCGTTTCCACCAAAATGGTGATTTGGTTCGCGGATTTTATGAGCGGTAACGCGGTATTGGTTATTGGTTTAATAATTGCGTTTATTGCCGGTGCCATCGCGATTTATCGAACTTACCCGGGGAAAAAAGCTTTTGATACTTTTATTTTACATTTTTTGGTGGTGAATAATATTGTTAAAAAAATTAATCTGGCCCGGTTCGCCAGAATTTTAAGTTCCCTGCTGAAAAGCGGTATTCCAATAGTGCAGGCCTTAGAGGTAGCAGGCGGCTCTTT
>CAYIHW010000121.1:0-1962 GCA_964363335.1 uncultured Candidatus Saccharibacteria bacterium | reverse complement strand
TTACTGGCTCGCACGAGTGTTTTAGATAACGTTAAGCTGCCGTTAATATACAGTAAGAAAAAAAATCACGATGAATTGGCAAAAAAGGCTTTGGACAGCGTTGGCCTGTCGCATCGGTTGGAATATTTTACCAACCAAATTTCCGGCGGGGAGAAACAGCGCGTGGCTATTGCTCGGGCTTTGGTTAACGACCCGGCGGTAATTTTTGCCGATGAGCCGACCGGAAATTTAGACAGTAAAAGCGGAAATACGGTAATGGAAATTTTGCAAAAGCTCAACAATGGAGGGCGGACAATTATTTTGGTTACCCACGAAATGGATACGGCTTATCACGCCAAAAGAATTATCCGTTTAAAAGACGGGGAAATTGTCGGCGACGAAAAAGTGGTCACTAGAACCATTGCAACGGATGGAAAAGAATTGGTTAAATAACGCGGAAAAGCGCGGAACTTCACGCAGAAAAATGCAGAAAAACTGCAGTCTTCCGCATCAGTCCGCGTTAAATTCCGCATCATTCAGCGAATAT
This sequence comes from uncultured Candidatus Saccharibacteria bacterium, assembly GCA_964363335.1. Taxonomy (GTDB): domain Bacteria; phylum Patescibacteriota; class Doudnabacteria; order UBA920; family UBA920; genus PALSA-1336. The sequence goes on along the minus strand of CAYIHW010000121.1, from coordinate 1,436 downwards.
GAACTTTATAGGTACCATTAAACTTGTATTTAGAACCCTATTGGCCAGAAAAGGCCGGTCGTTTTTGACCATTTTTGGTATTGTTATCGGCGTGGCCGGGGTAATTATTATTATAGCGCTAGGCGCCGGCGCGCAGAGTTTAGTATTGGGGCAGGTTACAAAATTAGGAACGAATTTACTTTCGGTTCAACCGGGTAAAAGCAACGAAAAAGGCCCGCCCGCCCAGGTATTTGGAATTGTAGTTACCAGTTTAGTACAGGAAGATGCCGATGCTTTGCGAAATAGCGCTCAAGTTCCTCATGCTACCGCCGTGATGTCCGGGGTGCGCGGCGGAGGAACAGTAGTGTGGCAAAATAAGGAAGTCGACACCATTTTTACCGGTACTGATTATACGTATCCCGAGGTCGTGACAATTACTATGCAAGAGGGAAGATTTATGAGCCAACAGGAAGATCAGGGAAATGCCAATGTGGCAGTTTTAGGTTCTACCGTAGCCGAGGAATTATTTGGTGACAGCGGCACCGATCCCTTGGGGCAAATTATAAAAGTTAAGGGATCTTCCCAAACCGAAGCCGGCGGTATTCCTTTGCGGATTATTGGGGTGGTTTCGCCCCGTGGCAGCGCTTTTTTTCAAAATCAAGACGACCAAGTATTTATTCCTCTAACTATCGTGCAAAAACAGCTTCTCGGCATTCATTATTTGCAATCCATAAATATTAAAGTAGACTCCGCTGGCAATGTTGACCAGACTATTGCCGATGCCAAAGCGGTATTAATGCAGCGCCACCGAATAAAAAAAGATGTGGACGCGGATTTTACTATTCGTAATATTGCGGACGCGGTAAAAATTCTTAGCACTATTACCGACGCGCTTAGGCTGTTTTTAACCGCTATGGCGGCCATTGCTTTAGTGGTTGGCGGTATTGGTATATTAAATATTATGATGGTTACTGTAGCGGAACGGACCAGGGAAATCGGCTTAAGGAAAGCTGTCGGAGCCAAAAACGCGGCGGTGCGGAATCAATTTTTACTGGAAGCCGGAACTCTTACAACTTTGGGCGGCTTAATCGGGATTGTTGTCGGGATTGTTGTGTCCTACTTGGTCTCATTGCTCATGAAAAAATTAGGGTATGATTGGGCTTTTGTTATTTCTCTAACTTCGGTTGTATTGGCCATCGGCGTTTCAATTTTAACCGGCGTTGTTTTTGGTTCGTACCCGGCTTATAAAGCCTCAAAATTAAATCCAATCGATGCCCTGCGGTATGAATAATCCCTACTAAATACTAAACAGTACGAAAGGTACGAAATTTAGATTTAGTATATTTTAGTACTGTTTAGTATTTAGTAGAAATTTATGTTAAACGCTTTCAAACAATCAACCAAAGCTTTATTCGCCAATCCGGCCAGAACCGGACTGACGACTTTGGGTATAATTA
>CAYIHW010000120.1:0-1997 GCA_964363335.1 uncultured Candidatus Saccharibacteria bacterium | reverse complement strand
AACGTCGGTTTTGTCTAAAATATCCCATTTTGTCTAGTAAAATTAAAACGCAACAAGTCTAATCTTGTAACAAATGACCAAGAGTTTCGTCTTTAATATTAGCCCTATGAAATTGGAAGAAAACAGCCCGATTAGCGCTTTTCTGCTTGAAAAAGCCAAAAATAGGGACGAAACGGCCTTAACTGAAATTTACGGACTTTTTTTTAGGAAAATCTATAATTTCATTTATTACCGCGTTAGCCACAAAGAAACCGCCGAAGATTTGGCCGAAGAAGTCTTTATTAAGGCCTTTGCCAAACTTTCAACTGTTAAAGACGACAAATCATTTGAAGGCTGGCTTTATAGCATCGCAAGAAATTTGGTTATAGATTACTACCGGCAGAAAAAAACCACAGTCGCCTTAGAAGATGTAGAAAATACTTTAGAATATGAGACCAATATTGTAGATGTGGTGAATTTAGATCAACAACAAAAACAATTGCTTAAAGTGTTAAAAGAGCTCGGTGCTGAACAGCAAGTGGTAATAAAGCTAAAGTTCTTTGAAGATTTAAGCAATAGCGAAATAGCGGAATTGCTGCATAAAAACGAAGGCACCATTAGAGTGATTCAGCACCGAGCCCTAAGTAAAATGCAGGAACTAATTAAACAACAGCAAGAACAAGAAAAAAGTGATTATGGACAATAGCGCGGAAAAATTAAATACGGCTTTGGAACAGTTAAAGCAAAACCCAAATTTTAATTTGGGAATCGGCCAAGCCGAACTTTCCTCCTTGCTGAAGCTTTCCGCGAGTCTTTTAGTTTTGCCCAAAAATCCTGTCCCCACTCCATTAATGAACCACCGCTACGCCGCGACTAAAGCCAAATCTTTTTGGTTTGCTTGGGAACATATTTCCCGACTGGCCGCCGCTTCTACCGCGGCCATGTTATTGCTTAGCGCTTTTGCGGTAACCGGCTACGCCGCTTACCATAGCGCGCCCGGACAAACTTTATTTGCCGTAAAAAAATCCGCGGAAAAATTACAAATGGTTTTGGCCTATAACCAAAATCAAAAGGCCAGTTTGCAAATAGAAATTACTCAAAAACGCCTGAACGAAGCGCGCCTTATTTTACAAAACCCGTCCAGCAATATTGAACAGGAAAAAGCCGCGCTCACGGAATTAACCGCCCAAACCAGCACCGCCATTGAAGTTATTAACACAGTAACCGCAAATAATCCGAAAGGCGATAACAACCATCCCCTTTTAAGCTCCATGGAAACCATAACCAAACAGCAACAAACTTTGCTTAAAGAAATTAAACCGAGCGGCGAAATAAATGAAGCCGCCGGTACTGCGTTGGTTGCTTTAAATAAAAATTCCGCGAAAATTTCGGAAATCAAACAATCTATTGCCATTGCCAGCAACGACCAAACTTTGGCTAAATTAAACAGCGATCCGGATTCGGTGGCGGTCTTGGGAAAAATTAGCGCCATTACCAAAACTAATATCACTGTGGAAAAAACTGCGTTTGCCATCAATTCCCAAACCGTTATAAAAAATGCCGAGGGAAAAATTATCACTCCGGAATCCTTAAAGCCAGAAACCAAAGTTAGCGTTTCCGGCAAAAAAGACGGGGAAACCCTGGTGGCCAAAGACATTTTGGTGATTAATGAATTAGGAACAGAGCCCGAAGTAAAATCCGCTTCCACTACTCCGGATATTAAACCTTTCGCTTCCACCACCTCCACTTCCGCTATATCCGAGCCCGCAAAGCCCACAACAAACCCCAACCAAGCGCAAGGCTCATATATTTTTGAAGATCCTAATCCCCAATTCGTTAAATAAGTCAAAAACTCTAATTCTGATTCAAAGCACGGAAAGTTCGTGCTTTGGGCTCAGGATTGCAGGGGTCTGTTGACGAATGGGCTTTTTGATGCAAAATGAGATGGCTTGAGGAAAATTTACAAAACAAATTTTGATGTTTACCTGAAAGGTAAGCGGATAAATTTTTTTGGAAAT
>CAYIHW010000119.1:0-2131 GCA_964363335.1 uncultured Candidatus Saccharibacteria bacterium | reverse complement strand
AAAGCTTTATTCGCCAATCCGGCCAGAACCGGACTGACGACTTTGGGTATAATTATTGGCATTGCGACAGTAATTTTAGTTCTTTCCGCGGGGGAGGGATTCCGTAGTTTAATAAACGCGCAATTGCAGGCTTATGGAACCAATACCTTATTTGTGGAAACCAGAGTTCCTCCTACCACTAAAAATCGCGCCGGTTCCAGCGCGGTCTCTGCCGATATGGGAAGAGCGAGCAGCGCTGTGGCCATTACCACTTTAAAAAATCGGGATTTGGAAGATATTAAACGTTTGCCAAATGTGGAGAATGATTACGGCGTGGTAGTAGGTTTAAAAGTGGTGAGTTTTCAAGATGTGGCTAAAAGCGTGATGTTTTATGGAGCTTCTCCGGAGCGGTTCGATATAGATAAAGGTACTTTAAAATCGGGCAGATTTTTTACCTCGGGCGAGAACCTCGGAGCCGCTCAGGTTGTAATTTTGGGCAGTAAGCTAGCAGAGGACTTATTTTTACAAAATGATCCCATCGGCAAATTTGCCCGGGTTGGTGATATTAATTTTGAAGTTATTGGGGTCTATAATTCGCGCGGGGGTCTAGGCGTCGATGAAGACGGCGCTTTATATATGCCTTTAAATACCGCCCAGAAAAAAATCCTTGGTATTGATTATTTGCTTTATTCTATTGTCCAGATAAAAGATGCCAAATTGGGAGATGCGACAGCCGAGGACATTCGCGCTGTGTTACGCCGTAACCATAATATTTCCAATCCCTTTAAAGATGACTTTTTAGTGCAAACTCAGGCACAGACTTTGGAAACTTTTAATGTGATTTTTAACGGCATTACAATTTTGTTAATTGCCATTGCCGCGATTTCTTTGATTGTGGGAGGCGTAGGGATTATGAATATTATGTATGTGGTGGTAACCGAACGCACTTCGGAAATTGGTTTAAAAAAAGCCTTGGGCGCGAAGTCGGCGGATATATTAAGCGAGTTTTTAATTGAGTCGGTTTTGGTAACCATAATTGGCGGAATTTTTGGTATAATATTCGGCGCCGGTTTAGGCTGGCTGGTTTCGGTAATTGCCAAAGCTAATGGACTAGAATGGGCCTTTAGCGTGCCAATTTACTCCATTGTGATTGCCTTTGGCGTTTCCGCCACCATTGGAATTTTGTTCGGGGTGTTGCCCGCCCGCAGTGCATCCAAACTGGATCCGGTGGAAGCAATGCGGTATGAGTAAACAGCAAAGCATATAAGGATACAAGTATGCAGGTATATAAAACATAAGACTTCCCAAATGGGAGGTCTTATGTTTATGGTATAATGAAGAAAAGAAATTTAAAAAAATAAATGACAAAAATTGTAATCATCGGCGGGGGATTTGGCGGGCTCAGAGCGGCTTTGGATTTGGAAAAACAATACAAAAACGATGCCAATACCCAAATTTTTTTAGTAGATAAGCGGGATTATTATTTATTTGCACCGAATCTTTTTGAGGCGGCCACGGCGGATGATGAGCTGACCACAATCAAACAAATAAAAAAAAGTATTACTCTGCCTTTTGCGGAAATTTTAGCCGGGAAAAAAATTCAATTTGTGCAAGGAGAGTGTTTGAGTATTGACAGCGCGCAGAAAAAAGTAAATTTAAAAGGGCGGTCTTTGGTTTACGATTTTTTAATTTTAGCGTCTGGCTCTGAGAGTGATTATTATGACATACCGGGAGCAAAAGAATTTGGATTGCCTTTAAAAACACTGCCCGATGCCTTGAGGATTCGTAATAAAATTGAGTTTGTGTTTCAAGCTAAGGCTTTGGATTTTACCAAAAAGAATTTGCATTTTGTTATAGCCGGCGGCGGTTACACGGGCACGGAAGTGGCAGGGGAGTTAAAAGGCTTTTTGGATTTTTTAGCTTGGAAGTATCAATACCCGCGGCAAAAAGTCGAGGTGGCGATAGTGGAAGCCGCCAGTAAATTAGTAGAAGGTTTTGATGACCGTTTAAGTGCCGATTCCTATAATCGCCTGCAGGAGCTAGGCGTGCATGTCCGCGTCGCCAGTCGAATTTCCAAAGTTGATCAAAATTTTATTGAGCTTATGTCAGGAGAAAAATTAGCTTACGATGCGCTTATTTGGACAGCCGGGGT
>CAYIHW010000118.1:0-2212 GCA_964363335.1 uncultured Candidatus Saccharibacteria bacterium | reverse complement strand
GGAGCTGTTCAACTGCTCCATATGTCTATTATTCCATCGCTGGAGCAACGCGAAAAGCACTAAAACCGCGGCAGCCAATAGCCATAAAATGTAAAAAGAAATCTGGATGTTTACACTGCTGTAAGGCAGACGAGCAAACCACGCGGTAAGTTTTAAAATATAAACCAGCAATAAATTTCCAATAAATGCAAACCCCGGCCCCACCCCGGGCAAAAGGCTTAAAAAACCAAACAGCATAGTGGCCGGCACTATCGGCAGGATCAGTACGTTCACAGGCAGTGCTGATAAACTTAAACGTTCAAAATTATACAATACCAAAGGCAAAGTGGCGACTGTAGCCGATATGGTGGTCAGCAAAATAGTTTTTACGCCCCCCAATTCCGGGAAAGAGGAGGTCGCCCGGTTAAGTTCCGGCATAAAATATATAATTCCTAAAGTCGCGGCAAAAGACAATTGAAACCCAATATCCCAAAATAATATTTTCGGGTTGATCACTAACATTACCGCTCCGGCAAAAAATAGCGCCGGCGCCACACTGTACTGCCGGCCAATATTAAAAGATAGTAAAAGTAAAAACCCCATTACCGCCGCGCGAATCACCGAAGCAGAAGCGCCGGTAATAAGCACAAAAGCAATAATCACGGCGCTGGTAAACCAAAAACTAAAGCGCCGGCCCAAAAACCGGGACATGACCGCCAGGGCGGTAATCATTATAGTAATGTTAAAACCAGATACGGCAATAATATGCGACGTACCGGTAATATTAAAATTCTCCGTAATATTTGCCGGCAAACTTTTCTTCGCGCCGATTAAAATGCCTAGCAATAAACTGTTTTGCGGCTCCGCGTAAACTTGCGCCAGACGCTTAATTAGTGCCGCTTTAATTTTAAACAAATTTTCTTTAAATAAATTTAACCGGTGGCTTTTTAATATTAATAATTTTGGGTAAGACATTTGCGCGTAAACATTATGGCGCTGTAGATAACCTTTATAGTCAAAGTCGGAAAAACTTTTTGGCTCGACAATTTTTCCTTCTGTTAAAACCTTATCCCCGTAAAAAAATTCCTGGACTAGAGTAGTGGTAATTAAAATGCGCTGCTCGTTACCTTGGGGCAAAAAGTAAAGCAATTGTCGGCCGTCGCGAATATCCGGTTCTTGCACAATATAACCTTCATATTTTTGTTTTTGCCCGAACAATTCCCCGTATTCGCTGTTTACGCTAGCCAGTTGTAAGCGCAAAACGCCTAAACCCGCAACAAATAAAAACAGCGCTAATAAAGCGCCATATTGAAATCCTTTTAAATAGGCCAGGGCAAACACCAAAACCATTCCGGCCAAATAAACATAAATATATTCCCGCTCAAGCGGCAAGGCCGAAGCCGCCAGCGCCCCAACGGCAAAACCAATCACCATACCAATAAACACCGAGGACTTAGACATTTATAAATTAATTCTTTTCATAAGCAGGAATTACGCGGCCGCGTAATTCCTGCTTATTATTATCTTAGTCTGAAAGCTTAAAATATTTTTTCAAATTTTTATCATTATCCATCTTATCTACTCTTAAGATACGTATAAACTGAATTAATCCTGTTTCAGTTAAATATGAAACCGCTGAACTATTTAATGCAAAGGGGCTTATATAAACGCTTGCCTGTAACTTATAAAAACCATTTTCTTTAAGAAGCGACCTAAATAATTGCCTTTTATTCTTATGGGCTTCTGGTATATCGAACATGATCAATCTCCACCTACCGTCCCATTTCTGCACGCTGACCTTCCTGGCTTTTATTAATAGAACCTCTAACTGCCCTGTTTTTGTTAACTGCAAAAATTTTTGGTTATTTTTTTGCGTGACTTCCAGCATTCCTGTATCAATCAATTGTCTTACCCCTCGCTCAAACTGCGGTTTGTCGATGTTTCTTAACCTTCTGTTCCACGCGTATTTAGTTTCAAAAGGCCTCGGGGCAATATCGCCTAAAGCATGCAAGACCTCTAAAATTACATCAACTATTGGCATATAAACATTATAGCAGGATTTACGCGGCCGCGTAAATCCTGCTATATTAGGTTTCGATACTAAAAACTTTTATTTTTGATTTATCGCCGCGCAATAATGAAACTTTGGATTTGCTGACTCTAAAGTGCTTGGCTAAAGCTTCTAAAACAGCTTTATTAGCCTTACCATCCAATGGGGGCTGGTTAACGTAAA
>CAYIHW010000117.1:0-2285 GCA_964363335.1 uncultured Candidatus Saccharibacteria bacterium | reverse complement strand
GAGAAATTTTTAACAAGGTTTTGGCGAAAGAGCATATTTTGGGCGAAAAATTATTTGGCAACAAGTCTATTAATTACCGTTTAGTGAACACCAGCCCCATAAATAGGTCTTTGTCCAGTATTATATCAGAAGTTAGGCTGGAGGTTTCCATTATTTTGGGATCAAAATTTTTCCAGGCAATATTTCTCTCTGGAAAAATTAGACCCCAGTTAAAATTTTGCGGTATTTGCCCAATTTGTTTTTGGACCAGCAGACTATAATTATCAATATCCCCGAGTTTAAATGGCAGTTGATAAGTGATTTTGACACTACGGCTCTCTCCGCCTTTTATGGTTAGCCAATTCCCAAAAAAGGTTTTACCGGCCTCTTGGCCAATAGTGGTGCCGGAAAGCACGTCCCTCAGAGAATTTTTTTCCCAAGTCAAGACCCCCGAATCTATTTTATAATTAATATCTTCGGGAAACTCTAAATTTTTGTAATCAAAACCTAAAACACTAACTAACTTACTGCCTTTCGGAACAAAAATTCTTATAAAACTGGTATTCTTTGTCCCCTCTAAATCGGGAAGTTTATTGGTTCTGGTAATTGTCAGTTCATTTGTGATGTCGCCGCCGCCGGACACACTGGTTTTCAGTTCGTTTTTTTGCTCAATAAAAAGATCACTTTTTGTCCCCCCAAGATTGCTGGATATTATGGAAAGATAGTCGCGCTCGGTATCTAAAACCCTGCCGTCCCAATGAAAAGAGGCCAGCTGATTTTGTAATTCCGGATTTTTGGCGTACAAAACTATCTGTTTGTGGCTCAGGTTGTCCTGCAAAGCTTGGATAATTTGCGGCCAAGCGGCTTTGTCGGCTTCACTGAGTTTTTGAAGCAAAAGCGGGACTAAGTCCGCTAAAATTTGCTTTGGGGCATTTATGGGGGAATTTTCGTTTAGCGTAGTAGCTACCTGGGTTTGTTCGATAAAATTGTCAGCAGTCAAAGTTAGCCCGTAATGAGGCAAGGATACCGGCCCGGTAATTTTTAGCCAGTCAATAATTAAGTTTGGGGTCATAGCCACAACCAGATCCGGTGTTTCCCCACCTTCTTTTTCATAAAAACCGCTAACCGTTTTGGCGGTTTGCGGAAAATCGGCAAACCAGTTACTGTCGCGCATATACCACTTACTATTCACGTTCAATAACGGATTCGGCGGCTTAATGTTTTCGGTTAATTGACCGTCAAGATCATAAATACTGCTGACCCTGATATTCTGGATTTTACCATTGAGAATTTTTAAATTGCCGTACGTGCCAATAAACCCGCCCGTGGCGCGCAATTCGTTATTATTTTCAAACAGCACTAATACGTTTTTTTCTCCCAAAGCTAAATTTTTGGCTAAAGTAAATACTTCGGCGAAATTTTTTAAAGCTAAGGCTAAAATATTGAGTTGAAATTTGAGCTGAACAAAATTTTGCCGGTTTGCCGGGGGCGCGTTATTGCTGTCTATTTGCGCGATTGTAGTTTGGGCTAAAACAATTTTGTCCTGGACTTGAGAAAGTCCGTCGCTAATATTTTTGAGTAGCTCTTCGGCTGGCCTGTCCCCGGCTGAAAGTCCGCCGGCGTTTAAAGAGATTTGGTTTAAATCTCTTTGCAGGGATATAAATTGCGTTCCCGCTTGGGAAACAAGTCCGGCTGCTTTAATCATCCGGTCAGCATCTTTTTTTTGCGGCAATAGGTTAAGCAATAAGGCAAAGCTACGGTTAGCCTCGTCTAGCTGTTGCCTCCCACGGTTAAAAGTCAGGTAGGCTTTGGCAAAAGCATTTTCCGCTCCGCCGGTATCTTCTTTCAAAAGAGATTGCTTTGCCTGAGACAAGTAAAAATTTCCTACAAAGGTTGTTTGTAAAATTTTGCTTTTTATCTCCAGCCCTCGGGCCGCCAAATTTAGAGATTGCAAAGCCATGACGCCGGTGGTAATAATTATCGCGAACGCTAAAAACGATCGGCCAAACTGTTTGCTAAAAATTAGCCGGATTCTTTTAGGGAAATTTTGGGCAGTGTTAACAATATCATTTTTTGCCGCGAAAAAAAGACCGAATATGGATTTAAAAATTACATTGCCCGTATGAAAACAGGTTTTAAAAATTACGTTTTTGAAAAATTCAAAAAATTTAATAACCACAAGTCCAACAAAATAAAACACGCGGAAAACTGAGCCGGTAATAATCTCCTTTGCTCTTTTTTTTGCTTTTTCCCGGGGAAAAATGGTAGAAATAAACCTGCGTTGGTGGGTGTATATTTTAATTTTC
>CAYIHW010000116.1:0-2331 GCA_964363335.1 uncultured Candidatus Saccharibacteria bacterium | reverse complement strand
TTTTCCAAATAAAATTTTTCCACTGTATCCAGCCAGCCTTTGGGCATAATAGTGTCGGCGTCTAAATTGGCCACCAAATCCCCGGTGGCCACTTTAAAACCGGCTTGGCGGGCATAACTTAAACCCTTCTTTGGTTGGTCTACCACTTTTACCTGTTTATAGCTTTGCGCAATATTTTTGGTCTGGTCGGTGCTGGCATTATTAACTACAATAATTTCGCCGGCAATATTTTTGCCCGCGGTTTCCTTAATTATGGAATCCAAACAAAGCTTGAGGTTATTTTCTTCGTTGTATGCCGGAATAACAAAACTGATTTTTAGATTTTTATTCATATAGAGTATTATACCTTGTATGTCCCTTCCTTTACAACTGCTTATAATTTGCTATGATTTCTAGACAATAATTAAATTATATAATATGTATAAAGGATTAATCGCAAAAATTGAACTTACTATCAGCGCAACCCCGGAAAAAGTTTGGGAAGCTTTAACTAAGCCGAAAATAGTAAAAGAGTACTTATTTGGCACCAATTTGGTTACTGACTGGGTTGTGGGCGGGCCAATTAGCTACCAAGGTGAATGGGAAGGCAAACCTTACGAAGACAAAGGCACCGTATTAGAATTTACCCCACCCACAAAAATGGTGTCCACTTACTGGTCTAGCATGGGCGGTTTGCCGGATCAGCCGGAAAATTACAACACCATAACCTATAAATTGGAAGCGGTTGATGGTGGAACCAAACTTTCCCTGCTACAAGACAATAGACTTGTTGCTTAATAATTTTTTGAAATAAAATATGATATTTCAGACATAACCGCAGTTTATAAATTTTGATGTTTAACCGTGGTTAAGCGGAGAAATTTTTAACAAGGTTTTGGCGAAAGAGCATATTTTGGGCGAAAAATTATTAAGCAACAAGTCTAATAACTCAAGTGAAGAAAAACGCGCCCACAGCCAGCAAAACTGGACCATGGTGCTAAATAAAATGAAAGAGATTTTGGAGAAATAATTTCTAAAATACCCATCCCGATTTATCGGGATGGGTATTTTTATATAGCTTGTTTAAAAGCCTTTCTGATTTTCTGTAATTTTGCTATGACAGTTCTTGTTTTAGTTCTTCAATATCTTCCGTCGCGGCTTTCCAAACTTCCTTTACGTCAACTTTCATATAATCGTGAATGAGAAAATCCCTCATGCCGCCAATCCTGCGCCACGGGATTTTTCCATGTCGATCTTGAAATTCTTCAGATAGCCGCTTGGATGCTTCGCCAATAACTTCCAAATCACGAGTTACCGCCCGTTGGGTTTTTAAATCTGCCTCAAACTGCTGGAAAGTCATGCCTAAAACAAAGGTTTCGATTTCAGCAATCAGCTCGAGAATGTGCTTACAATAAGTCAGATCTCTGGACTTGTCCATATAGAACTTTTAAATCTTTTTTAACATTAGGAACGGCATGCTCGCTTAAGCTGTGCTCCATGATTAAATCTACTTTTTGTTTTAATGTGTCTTCAAGCTCCTGAACCATACCAATATGGTCGAGCAAAGAAATATCTTTATTGAATCTGACTAAAATATCAATATCGCTATCAGGCCTATTTTCTCCTCTCGCAGCCGAACCAAAAACCGCCACGTATTCCGCACCGTGGGTTTTTAAAACAGAGCCTATTTTATTGCGAATTTCTTCCTGATTCATACTACAATAGTAAAAGAAAATCAGCCTAAAGTCAAACAAAATTTATTTTTCACCCAATTGATATATCTACTTCTTTTCTTCCGCTTCAATGGCATCTACGTTTGATGCCCCAGACCTAAACTCAACAGGATGTTTTCCTGGATTTGGCGGATCATCACTGCTTTTTCTTGTAAACCCAACGCCTCTTTCTGTGGCTTCCTCTGGCCCTTCTGTACCCAACTCCTTCTTAAAATACTCGGCGGCAGGTTGAATAAAACTATTTGCTATTCGTAATTTTTCTTCATCGCTAATTTTTCTATGTTCGCTCATATAATTTTTATTAGCGACGTAGAGCGAAACCGGCCATTTATGGCCGAGTGAGCCGAGGAGTTAATACAGGTTCAATACCTTGGAGCTCTGCTGCGAGGAACCTTTATTACTAATACCGCTAACTAATTATAGTTTAGCAGGGAATAAATTTTATGGAAAGAAAAAATGCACGGATATATTCTATGGCAAACTACAAAAAACCCCTTATTTTTGCTCTTGAAAAATTTCGGCATTTATGGTAAAATATCAAAAGTTATTCGTTTAATACTAATACATGGCGCTATCATCTAACGTTTAGGATAAGTGGTTTTCATCCACTAAATCGGGG
>CAYIHW010000115.1:0-2408 GCA_964363335.1 uncultured Candidatus Saccharibacteria bacterium | reverse complement strand
CCTCAGAGGCATTCGGGGTGAAAATTATTAGGAAAGCTACAAATAATTTTCATTTTTTTCGAAAGAATCTGGGAAGGGAAAAATCTTTTAGTTTTAGCTCCTTGATCCTTTTTAAGATTCCTGTGTCATGCTCGGTTAAGTAATGCCGGATTTTATTGCGTGCGCTGTGGGTTTTGGCCGCTTTTAGCCAATCGCGGGAAATGACCGCCTCTTTTTTGGTTTTAATAATTTCTACCATATCTTCATTTTCCAACTGGTCATAAATACTGCGCATTTTACCGTTTATTTTCGCGCCCATCATATGGTAGCCCAAGTCAGTATGCACGGAAAAAGCAAAGTCAATTACCGAAGCCCCGCCCGGCAAGTCTTTAATGTCGCCTTTGGGGGTAAACACAAAAATGCGGTCACGGAAAAAATCTATTTTTAAGCTTTCCAAAAATTCTTCCGGGTTGTTGGTTTCTTCCTGCCAGCTTCGCAGTTCTTTAATCCAACTGGCCTGAGCCCTGCCGGCGGCCTCGGGCTTGCCTTCTTCGGCATAAAACCAGTGAGCCGCCACCCCGCGTTCGGCCTCTTCGTGCATCAAGTCAGTGCGAATTTGAATTTCTGTGGTTTTGCCGTTTTTGCTAAATACCGTGGTATGGATGCTTTGATAGCCATTGGGCTTAGGATTGGCAATGAAGTCTTTAATTCGCCCCGGCACCGGCTGGAAATGTTTATGGATTATTCCAAGCGCCGCGTAGCAGTCGGATGTGGATTTAGTAATAATTCTTAAAGCAATAAAATCGTGAATTTTGGTAATGTCGCCGTCATATTTTTGCAGTTTACGAAAAAGAGAATACAAACGTTTTACCCGGCCATTTACCTCTTCAAATTTAATTCCTTCGGTGCGTAAAATATGGGTTAAACTTTTCTGTGTTTCTTTATTGCTTTCTTCCCTGCTTGCCAGCTCTGCGTCCAAAAGATTCTTGGTTTTTTTAAATTCCTTGGGGAAAACAATTTCAAAAGACAAATCTTCCAACTCATCTTTCCAGCTGGAAATTCCAAAGCGGGCAGCGATGGGGGCGTAAATCTCTAAGGTCTCTGTGGCGACTTTTATTTGTTTATCTGCCGGAATAAATTCAATGGTTCGCATATTATGCAGGCGGTCGGCGAGCTTGATTAAAATAACCCGAATATCCCGGCTGGTGGCAATAAACAATTTGCGTAAATTTTCCACGTAAAATTTGTCTTTGCTGTCTTTCATGCGCACCCGACCCAGCTGAGTAACCCCGTCTATAAGCCCGGATATTTCTTCGCCAAAATTTTTAGTCAGTTCTTCAATAGTTACAGCAGTATCTTCCTGTACGTCGTGAAGCAGGGTGGCGGCTAAAGTGGGGGCGTCTGGAAATAAACTGGCTAAAATTATGGCGGCTTCCCAGGCATGGGTAAAATAATCTTCACCGCTCTTGCGTTTTTGCCCCTTATGGGCGGATAGCGAGAGCTCATAGGCGCGCTTAATTAAAGCCTCTTCTTCGGCCTTAAATTTGTGCGGGACGCAGTTTAAAAAGTTTTGGAATTTTTTCACCCCGTTAGAAATTTAATTATTTTTTAAATATGGATAATCATTTATTAAAATCACTTCATCCCCATTGTCTTGAAATATTCATTATTTCTAACGGGGTTCATCTAAAGACATTATAACACGGCTAGGGTAGGGAATGGTATAATATAATTGAGCAAAATTAAATAAAATTGACATAATTGAACATAATTTAAATTACAAATTTTGTGCAATTATGGTCAATTTTGATCAATTCTGTACAATTATTTTATGCCCGAACTTCCCGAAGTTCAAACGGTAGTTTCTGAGCTTAATAAAAAGCTTAAAAACCGAACCATAAAGTCGGTTAAGGTTAACGCGCCAAAAATGATTAGCATTGGGCCGGGCACAGTGGCCAATAAGCGACAAGTTTCAAGTTATAAAGTTATTAAGTTTGTAAAGTTACTGCATGGACAAAAAATCCTTTCGGTCAAACGCCGGGCAAAACTTTTGATTTTTGATTTATCGGGGCCTTTGGCTATGCTGGTACATCTTAAGATGACCGGGCAGTTTATATTTGAAGACAAAGCTTTGCGAGCTAAAACTTTAGGCAAGTATCGGCTGTTAAATAAAATTAACGCGCCGTTGGTACTATTACCGGGCAAACATACCCATGTGATTTTTGAATTTACGAATGGCTCGCATCTTTATTTTAACGACATGCGCCGGTTTGGGTATTTAAAATTAGTGTTGGATAAGGAGCTAGATCAAGTTAAAGAATTAAAGGAATACGGCCCGGAACCGCTTGATAGCAAATTCACCTTTGGCGGGGGTTTTTGGGCGCCGCCCCAAACCCCCCAAAAAAAAAAGAGTTAAATTAAGGGAGTGG
>CAYIHW010000114.1:0-2456 GCA_964363335.1 uncultured Candidatus Saccharibacteria bacterium | reverse complement strand
GCCGCGTTAATTAATTCTGTGATCGAATCGGTCTGTGGAAAAAAACTGGCAATTATTGTTCAGGTGGCGAAAATTGAAACCGAAGAAAAAATGGAAACCGCGGAAGCCCTAAGTCAGGCTCTTCGGGTTTTTGGCGGCGAACTCATAGAATAATTGAGCAAAATTGTGGTATAATATAGCTACAAAAAAGAATTCAAAAAATAGCGATCCGCGTTATCAGCGTTTATCCGCGTATCTGTGAATTATGTTAGAAACAAAAGAACAAAAACAATATTTTGCCGGAACCATTGTACTCATTATTATTTTGAGCGTTATTTCGTTTTGGCATAAGCCGGATTTAACGGTAAAAGATACCGCGAAAAATACTAAACCTTCAGCCGAGTTTTTAAACTCCAAGGAGTATCTAAATTATTTAAATACTTTGAAAATCGACAAACAGGCCAGCAAGGAGCTGTTCCAAACTATTATTACCGAAGAGGAAATCAAACAGGAGGTGGTTAAAGCGCTCTCCGCAGACAAGCCGGTTGAGTTGCCGGTTATTGGCAACGAGAAAATTAAAATTAATTCCTCCAATACCGCTTCCGCCGTAAGCCAGTATTTAACGGATAGTATTAGCGATGCTTACAGTTTTAATAATAACTCTTTAAGCCTGACGGGGGATTTATTTGGCGCTCAAAAATCCAGCGCGGGAGAACTTAAGCCAAAATTAGATGAGTTGCAAAATAAGTTGTACGCGCTTAATGTGCCAAAAGACGCAGTAGCTTTGCATAAATCTTTAATTATGGCTTATTCGGCGTATAGCGACTTGCTTTCCTCGGCGCAAAAGTTTAATCCTCAAGATTACGCCAAAAATGATGAAATTTGGCCCCAAGTTTATAAAAATTATGTAATTGCCAATATCGCGGCGAATAATTACTCAACAGAATTAAATAAGCTGACCAATAAATACCAGATAGCTTATGTAACGGTTAACGATTACTATGCCGACAGCGGCAAAGTGCAGGGTCCAAAAAATATTTTTATTCCTGAAGCCAAAGCCTTTTTGGGGCTGACTTGGAGTTTTACCATTGGCGATGTGCCGCGAATTATTATGGATTCCGTTAAGGAAGGCTTACGTTCGGCATTTTTGCAGTTTATGGGCTCCATGTTAAATAAATTAGTAACCAGGATAGAACAAAATTATATTATTTCCAATTTTTTATATTACACTGACGCTTTAGTTAACGGCCAGTACGCCGATGACTATTTGAATAAGTATGTTAATGACAATTTGGACAGGCAAATAATTAAAAAGTTTATTCCGCAGTTTAATTGCGGCCAACAAGATCAAAATTTGAAACCGGTATTTCAAGCTAAGGCGGCGGAATATTTAGGTTTTGATCCCAAGACTATTAGCACCTCAGATCCGGACTATTATGTAAAAATGGCAAAGGTGGGAAATTTTATGGCTTCGCCTGAAGGTTGGCAACAGTATTATCAAAGCCTCGCCCGGCAAACTCAGTCTGAGGCGCAAAAAGCCGCGGAGAATGAGTTGTCCAGTTCCGGATTAAAAACTCCTCGCAATACTACAGCTAACTCCATAAGTAATTCCATTACCAGCATTGTTAGCGCGGAGCGAGCTAGTTTTTCCGCAATTTTACAGTTAGGAATTAATAATGCTGAAAGCATTATAAGCGCAACGGTGGCGCAACTCACACAAACTTTAGTTAATCGGTTTATCTTTCAGGGGGTAACCGGCAATGGGGGTGGTATTGGTGTGTTGAAAGAACAGGCAACTTGTGTGGCTGCCGCGGTTGTTAGTCCGGTAGCAGCTTTACCTTTGACGGAATATCAAAATACTTTTGTTCCGGCCACGGCGCAGGCGGCCACGGCCTATGCTTGTTCGGGCTTGGGAAGTCTTAACGCCGATTGTACTAACGCGGTTTTAGCCGAGCTCGGGATTTGCGCGAATAACCCGGCGGCGCATACCGGACAGCAGACTTGCAATGCCTTAAAAAATTCTCCTTATACAGCCGCTTTGCTTGGTCAATGCAATCAGCAATTAAGACCGACCGCCAGTTGCTCTAATTTGCAGAATTTTTTGAGCAAAATTCCGTAAAGTGTATTATTAAAGCCGTCCTGTCCCGATAATCCGCCATCCGTCAACTGACGGAGGAGGAGGGGCAGTTTTTTATGTTATAATAATAGGGTTAAATGTGGTGCTGGGAGAATCAAAATAGTTGCCGTTTGCGGTCTCCTTCCCTTTTTAAGGGAAGGAGGAGGGTCATATGGAATTTGGTGGGAGTGAAACGGTTCATACGCAAATTAGCCATTTCCCCTTGAAGGCTGCCTTCTGGCTCAGATAAATGCAAATTTTTAAATATCGTTAAACATTAAATTATCTCTGAAGTTTTTTACACCTTTCGGGCCAGAAGGCAGCCTTCAAGGGAGCGTCCAAAGTTACCACTATTGATAAA
>CAYIHW010000113.1:0-2471 GCA_964363335.1 uncultured Candidatus Saccharibacteria bacterium | reverse complement strand
CAAAAAAAATGACAAAAGTTCAGAAAATATGGTTAAGTGTGTTTTTAGCAATGTTCCTAGTGCCGGAAATACTGTGGAGCCCGGTGGTTAATTCAGTTTATGAATGGAACCAGAATAGTAACCATGTAACCCCTTTAAGGGATAGTTTTTTAACAAAAAGTGATAACATTCAAATATTGAGTAATGTTTTATTGTTTCAATTTTTTGCTTTGGCTTTAATAACAATATTTTTGTTTTTAATTAGAAATAAAATTAATAATAAAGTTTTATTTAAGGTATTAATAATCATAAGTTTTATTATGACGTGTTTGGTTTTTTATTATTATTCTTTGTCATCTATTCGAATTACTTTCTAAGATTTAATTTTAATCATATGAAAAAACTTTACCTATCAATTTTAATTGCAATATTCATTATCGAGCCTTTAAAGATTCAAGCGGAGAATATAGTAGTTACTTGCGGTGTTGGGGCTTTTTCAGAATATACACCTTTTACTTCAATCCCAACTTATGATTACGGACCAGACGGGCTGGTTCGTTTTCATATATCATTAACACCTGATGGCTGGCTCTCAAATAATTATACTTCAAGGTATTATAGATTTAGCCATTACGCGTCAAATTGCGAAAGTATAAGTTCAGATCAGATACCAGGCAGCATACCAGCTGGTGTTAGTCATTTATTAGTTAAAGTAATTGAAACCTCTCCCGGATGGTATTCTTTTGAGTTTTATAATGAAGACACCGGAGATTTGCTTGCCACTAAGGATTCATTTCCGCCGCCATTTTCAGAACCTGTTGTTCAAGTTTCAACATTTTATACCTTTTGAGTTTCTAATATGTATGGTTATTATGAAAGGGGAGTTTGGACTCCAATAGTTCCGGTTAAGGATCCAAATTTTATTTTAAGCAAAACGCCGGTATTAATAATTCCGGGAACTTTAGGAACGGAAATCTGGAAAGGGGAAGAAAAATTGTGGATGAATATTGATAGGATGAAGAACCCAACCAATTGGGATTCTTTTCTTGACCCACTAGCATTTAAATATGATGGAACCCCTTTGGATACTAGTTTAAGTTTGGGTGAAGTTTTGGGGAAGCCAGCACAAGTTTTTGATTATACTGATGGTTTGATTTCAGAGTTGGCAAACCAAAATTACCTATTAAATAAAAATTTGTTCCTGTTTCCTTACGATTGGCGAGACGATATTGAAAAAAACGCCAACATTTTTTTAAAAGAAAAAATAGATAATATTTTAGCTTCATCAACCGCATCAAAAATTGACATTATTGCCCACAGCCAGGGAGGGTTGCTTATCAAACGTTTACTGCATGATAAGCCAGAATATCAAGCTAAAATTAATAAGCTAGTTTTTGTTGGAACGCCAAATTTAGGGGCTCCAAAATCAGCAAAAATCCTTGTTTATGGTGATGATTTGGGGGTAAAAAAATTAGGGGTGAGTTTACTTGACCCTTTAGAAATTAAAAAAATTTCCCAAAACATGCCGGCAATATATCAAATGTTGCCTAGCCAAGAATATTTTAATCACTCTACAGGATATATTGGGCAATATAAATATGGCCCGGTTTTTGCTTCCGGCGGGATTATAACAAACTTTGCCAATACAAAAAGTACGCTAAAAGACTATCAGTACAACTTAAATTCAACCTTGCTTGATAGTGCGGATGTTTTTCATTCCAGCGACTTTGATAATTTTAGCTTCGCCAATACCGGAATTAAAGCCTTTAATATTATGGGTTGCCAGTCGCCAACCATTGACCAAATATATATTAACGGTAGTGGAGGAAAAAGTGATTTGCATTATGGGCCAGGGGACGGTACGGTGCCGATAGTCTCCGCTAGCAACATTGACGGCGCGCAAAATTTTTATGTTCTGGATAACGCAGAGATACATGGCACTATGCTTACTTCTAGCGGTATCAGACAAAAAATTGTTAATTTAATTGCCGAAACAGACTTGTCTACTGAGGGGAAAATTACAACCAATCCGGCTTTGTGTGTTTTTAAGGGTAGAAAAGTAGAAGTTCATAGCCCTGTTGACTTACACATTTATGACGAAAATGGGAATCATGTTGGTTTGAATTCCAATGGAGGGTTTGATTATCAAATCCAAGGTATAACATATGATGAGATTGGTCATAGTAAATACGCATTTTTACCTGATGATGGCCATGTTTACAGTCTTAAACTCTCAGCAACCGGTAGTGGGGTATTTAACTTCTATTCTTCAGTTATAGATGGCAGTCAATCTACCAGCGTTGCTTACTATAACGATGTGCCTGTATCTACGAGTTCGGTTGCGCAAATATTATTAACTCCCCAAAACAATCAAACCATAAACTTTATAAGTGACAATAGGGTTATTGAGCCTTCCTCCATCCTTAATCCCTCCCAATCCCAAGACTTAACCCCTCCGGTCTCTACTTCCACCATAGCAGGCACATTAGGCC
>CAYIHW010000112.1:0-2490 GCA_964363335.1 uncultured Candidatus Saccharibacteria bacterium | reverse complement strand
CCTCCCAAGGGAAAAGAAAACTTAATGTTTGCCAATCTAAAACTTTTTTTCTTCTGGCTAATTCTTGAAATAAATTTTCATAGCAATAAAATCCGTGGTATTGTACATCTTTGCGGTATCCTTTTTGCCAAATCACACCTTGAGCCAAAGTAACTAAAAATTTTAATCTGTTACTAAGTTTTAATTTATGAATAAGTTTTTTTTGTTTTTCTTTAAGTATTATTAATTGATTTGGTATAAGCAAATTTTTTTTATTCTGTACACTTTCTTTAAGTTCTTGCTCAAATTTACTTAGGGAAGCTGCCGGCCCCATGTTATTGTAATCAAGCCAACAGTATTTACTGTACAATTTTTTTAAGCGAGTTTGAACAACAGATTTGGAAAGTTTTGAAGTTTTTTTTGTTAATTGAGCTATATCATAATCTTTGCGTTGTCTTAAGCTCATTTTTGTTGTTTGACTCAGTAAACTCCAATATTTTTCAAAATTTTTGGGATATTTTAAACCCCGTTTTAATTCTTCCCTAATTTTGTTTGACAAATGATTGCGACCATCTAACACTATGCCATTGGCCAAAACACTATATACTTGATGATAATGCTGGTATTTTATTATTTTTCTAATTATTTGAATAATTTTCTTATCAGATAATAAAGATAAATTTGTTTTTCTTAATTTTTCTCCTGCCCCAAAATAATGTTCAGTATAATAATTTATTTTTTGGTAGATTTTCTCTCTCCACTTGTGATCATTAATTAATTTATTTGCAGTAAAATTGGCTGCCTTTTCAAATTCCTCTCTATCAAATATATATCCACACATTTGATTTTCCATTTTATATATGACTTGACTGATAAAATTACCCCCTCCAATTTTAGAAAAATCAAAAACAAAACCTATCCCGTTATAAGAAGTCAAAAACCAATGACTACTATATACTCGCTCGTATGTTTCCAAATTATTTAATTTCATATTTTTTTTAATTCGTTCGTTCAATTCGCCCCCCTCGCCAATCACCAATCACAAAAAACAAAAAGTGTAAAAAATTTATTTCGCCTAACGTTTATGTATCATCTGAAGTCCCGCATTCATTTTATGCGAACAAAATATTGCAATACAAAATTAGCGGCTTACTCTATCCAAGTCCCACAATTCAAAAGTGCGGGATTTGGGCGGAGGATTTTTGACCACCTTTTAAAATTAAAAAGTCAAAAATCCACAGCCAGATATGCATTGTTATACGCTGTAATAAAAAACCGATTCCTTATTATTATTTGGCAAATTATTGAGCAGCTTCTATATATGACTGTGTATCTTTCAATATTTTTTCAACTACTTCCTTGAGGTCGTCTGGTAGATTTTCCATATTGTCTCTGCCATATGAGAATATATGTTTCTCGTTAATATCCTCCTCTTTATCTCCATCATATGTCCTCTCCACTATATTAATAAACGGGCCACCCACCACATTGGCCGTAACAGATATGCTGTATTTTTGACTTCCAAACTCACCTTCATCGTCGTAGCTTTTATAGCGTTCTCCAAAACCAAAAACAGAAGAATTTGTTTTGAACGTAAAATGACCTATTTTCTCTGCAGCTGCCTCCTGTTTTTTTCGCTCTGTGTTTTTTTGATTTTTTGCTTCTCCTCCAAAATTTGATTCTTTTTCCATAAATTTGTATGTTATGAATTAATTAATGTTAATAATATGTTACAAGTTATATCGACCCGCCAAAAAGATAAATCGCCAAAAATTAAAATGTAAAAGGAGGCTTTTTATTATGGCGTATAACGTTCGCGTGTATGCGAAGTGCGGCCATCCATAACGGACTAAATTATACTCTAAACCAATCTATCTAAACTGGCAAGGGTATCGCTTTCAGTCGCTGCATTTGGGCGCCTCGTCGTCGGCGCCGCATACACGCTGTTAAACGATGGCAAAAAACTTTTTCCTGATAGCACGACCTATTGAATAGATTAAGGATATAATTACAAAATAAAAGGCAATGTCTGCGATGAACCATTCTCTATAGTAGTGATCTTCTGGACCAAATGAATAAGGGACAGATACGCCGCCAGAATCATAAACGTATGAAAAAGGAAATCCGCCCACCGGCCGGTCCTCGAAACATAAACCACGAGGATTGTTTGTGCTAACATCGCAGACATTGCCTGTCGCCGCAGAATAAGAGCGTCTATATTTAATTGAAGCTATAGTTGTAATAAAAGCTAGTGCTAAAATTGCAAATAGAATTAGAATTTTCCTCATAAAAAGTTTTTTGCTTTCGTATAATGGGTCGCGGTTATCCGAAGTGGCTGGCGCGCCGCTCGCGCGGGGCGACAGACATTTTGGATAACCGCTGTTGTGCGATGTCGCGTAGCGACTCGCAGAACAGCGGGGACCGCGACCCTTTGTGCAAAAGAGCGAAGCGATTTTGCACAACTACCTTTATACCAACTTGTGGTATAAAGGGCTAAGATATGCTAAAATT
>CAYIHW010000111.1:0-2569 GCA_964363335.1 uncultured Candidatus Saccharibacteria bacterium | reverse complement strand
CAATCTAATAAACTTTTTGCTATTTTCAGATACCACCTTTAACAAACCATTTTCTCTCATTCTCCAAATAGCGTCACCATACGGCTTCTTTTTTATCTGTGTTTGTTTTCTAATCCATTCATACGAGCCTTCCAAAGGCCAGCTAAAAAATCCTGTGGCTTCGCCGACAGCGGTTAAAATACTACTCGATAAAGTTCCGTATTTTTTACTCATATTATTTACTAGTATAGCTCACGGCCGTGGGCTTAACAAGTTCTTGTCGGTGAATTTGTCAACAAACTTAAAATCCTTAACTTTATACATCACATCTTTACGCTCCAACACTATCTGCCAACCTTTTTTCTTGGCCACTCGCGCCAGCTGTAAGTTTGGATTAAATGCAATCGGCCAGCCAACTAAACTTAACATTTTCACATCACCCTCCGTGTCCCCTACCGCGACGGATTGTTTTAAGTCCGCATGATACTCCAAGCTTAAATCTTTTACAATTTTGGCCTTATTAAAGGCGGAATCTAAATTTTTCACTTTGCCGGTAAATTTACCGCCCATTAATTCCAGTTCTGTACCAAAAAACACATTAAACCCAATAGCTTGGGCATACTCCTCTACTATATAGGATGGAGAGCCGGAAACCGCAGCCAAAATGTAGCCTTGGCGCTTTAATTTTTTTATTAAATCTCTGGTAAACCTATAGGTGCGATCTTTTTGATACAAAATGACTTGCTTGGCCACCCTGTCCACTTGTTTAAAATTTTTCCCGGTAATATGTTTAACGTAAATTTTCACCACTTGGTTTATGTAAGCCTCGTAAGTCCCTTTTCTGTCCAGCCAGGCCAAATACTCTTTGGCAATTTCTTTTCGGGCAGAAACCGGAAAAATTTTGGCATCTACCAGCGCGTGGCTCAGCTCAATAACTAAAGACGACCGGAAAATAGTACCGTCAATGTCAAAAATTGCTAATTTATTTTTTTTAGATTGCATAAGCCGTTAAACTATTTTTCCGGAAAATTAAACTTCTTCAAAATTGCTTCGGCTTCTTGTTTCAAAAATGGGACTCTATTTTTTTCCGCCAACGCTTGGGCTTGGTGCAGTGAATCCAAACACCCCTTTACCCAAGCGATGCATTTAGAATAGTCGTTATTATGACCAGTTAATTTATCTTGTAAAATGTTAGCATTTGTATACAAACCAGACAGCACAGCCCGTTCCGAATCAATTAACTTTCTTTTTTCTTTACCGTCCCAACCCGGCACCATTATAGCGTCCAACTTGTCATTAAACTCCCGCGCGCGGGCCATATTTAACGGCTCGCTGTAATTCCCCACATGAGGATCCCGATCCATTCCACTAAACAAATACCCACTTTTATTCTCCGGTTTGGCCATAAAAATAACTTATTGATATATAACTATTATACTGCTTTTTTTGAGCAAAAGAAAACGGCGCCGAAACTGCTGGCGCCGTCTTGAAAATGTTTCCTGCCGCCATGGTACTGTTGGCGGATTCTTGGTTGTGTACCATCGAAGTTTATGCTATTCCGACGTCTTGTCGACGGCCCGGAACTCAATCCCTTGAGTGAACTTGATTATTGCCCCAAGGAATATCCAAAAACCGATTCCGATTTTCACGGCTGTAACCGTGAATTCATGAGTGGCTTTCGGATTGAATGCCGTATTCAGCGCCACGACAGCGCCAATCACGACTCCGGCGACCACAAACCACCTCACCCACGGTCGATTGACGACCAAGACTATTTGCATCTTGTGCCTCTCCTACGAATTGATTTCGCCAGCAACTAGCCTGGCGAGTTAAATAAAAATACCCCAAAATAGCGGTTCTGTCAACAAAAAAACCAGACTACATTTATTCGCGGCCGAGAATAAATGTAGTCTGTAATGCTGCACCTCAGGCAAATACGAACACAGCCATGGCAAACAATGTGGCGATTATTGACACGGGTCCCGAAATGTCCAACACCCTGGCGATGATCAACACGGCGATCGATAACCCGGTGACGACCACGTCCCTTCAGGCCGCCGGCAATGAGAAGAATGCTTTCGATAACAAGACGCTGATGGCTGCCACGACGGCCACGACTCCCGCCAATGCGACGGCAGTTTACGGTGCTCCACGGAAAGTGGTGACCAACTCAGCCGCCAACAACGGTGCCGTGAGAACTCAGAAGGTCTAAGTCGCCCCTCTTCGGTCCGCTCGCCCGAGCAATTCCAACGCAATACTTCGGCATCTGCCGAACATTCGCCAAGGGGTTGCTCGGGCCCTTTTTTTATTCCCCGTCCCGCCCTTTGAGTCAAAGGGCGGGACGGTTTTTTTGTTACTCATAAATTTCTTACTTGCTTATTTACTTACCAGCTTACATCCTTGCATCCTTATCTACTTACATACCGATCTATCTGCACCTCTATCCACCCACCCTTGCCATTTTTGTCCTATTTTGATAAAATATCAAAAGTTGACGATACGTTAACAATACGTTCGGGAGTAGCTCAGCGGTAGAGCAATCGGCTGTTAACCGATGGGTCCTGGGTTCGAATCCCAGCTCCCGAGCCAA
>CAYIHW010000110.1:0-2618 GCA_964363335.1 uncultured Candidatus Saccharibacteria bacterium | reverse complement strand
AAACGGGTACAAAGCTTTTATTAACGCTGCCTGCCCGACGACAAAAGGCGCGCCCAAAGACGTCCCGGAGGCGTAGGCGTATGAGTTTGGCGATGGTTTTTTGCTTAGAGGATCAAAATTGATTGTGGAAAGAATTCTTTTCCCCGGCGCGGTTACGTCTATACAGTTGCGGCCGTAGTTAGAAAAATCGGGCTTAATATCATTCTGGTCAACTGCCGCCACGCCGATAATCATATTAAAATTATTATCATCGCAGATTGGGAAAACCGGATTCTGGTCCAAATTGCTTCCGGTAGCAGAGCTGTCATTCCCGGCCGCGGCTACCAACAAAACATTGCGGTTAAACGCGTAAGATACGGCATTGGCCAAAGCTGTATTATGGTCAAAGCCAATTCCGCCAATACTTAAGTTTACAAACTGCGCGCCATGATCGGTCGCCCAAACAATCGCTTCGGCCACCCCTGCCGCGTCGCCCTTGCCCGATGAATCCAGCGCTTTAAGCGGCATTAAGCTTATTTGCCAATTTGTGCCGGCTATACCGATGCCGTTATTGGTAGTAGCGCCTAAAATTCCGGAAACGAGCGTACCGTGGCCGTTGTCGTCGGAATTACTGCCGACGGACAATGCCTGTTTAGACACAAAATCAAAACCGGGAACATAAGAAATATTTTTTAAATCTTCGTGAGTCTGGTCAATGCCGGTATCAATAACCGCCACTATATTGTTTTTAATTCCCACCGTTTTATTCCAAGCCGAATCAAAACCGGTTTTTAAAAGCCCCCACTGCTTGTCGATGTCTTGAGGGTTGGTGTTAAAACCGGGGTCATTAACCACTACGGCCGCGGTTTTAAGCAACCGGTTAGCTTGCAAAAAATCAAATTGGCCGTTTAAAACTATTTTAAGATCGGCTAAAGAATATTGGGAATTAAATGTATAGATATTTTTAAACTCCGAGGCTTTGGTGCCCAAAAATCTGTGGTTAAGATTAAGAGCCACTGACAGCAAGTTGCCAAAATCTGCCGGCGAGTTCAATTTCACAATATATGATTGATTCCTATCCGGAACGGCCGCGAGAACCAATGACACAGGATAAACCGAAACCAAAAAAACCGGCAAAATCAGCCAGGCCATTGCTTGGACAAGTATGAATTTAATTTTTGATTTGTTCATACCCAGTATATCATCTTCCAATTCCAAACACCTGTAAGTGTTTGAGAAAGGAATTAATTATAGATAGATCGCTACGACTATTAAAGAATAAAGGTTTATAAGGTGTTTGGCTCAAAGTTCCGCTTAGAATCTTTTTATCTTTTCTTAGACAAATACCCCCACCAATAGCACACCCTCCCGAATATTTAACAAGCGGAACTTATTGGAAGTTGTATTACTGGGCATACTATTTATACCCAGTATATCATCATTCAATTCCAAACGCCTGATGGCATATAGAATAAACTTGATTAAAGATAAATTATTTTAGTAAGTAAAAATTTAAATTCAGTCTAGGCGTTTGGCATAAAGTTCCGCTTAGAATTTTTTAAACTTTTTGCTTAAACAAATACCCACTCAAAGCACAACTTCCCGAATATTTACCAAGCGGAACTTATTGAATGTTGTATTACTGGGGATATTTCCCTGTCCACAAATTTATTCTAATCTCAATAATTTCCAATAACATATTTATCATCCCGCTAAGCTTAACGTGGCTGGCTTCGTCATTAACCCATGTAATCGGTACTTCTTTAATTTTATACTTGCTTCTTCTGGCTAGGGCTAAAATTTCCACATCAAAGGCCCAGCGGAAAATTGTCTGCTTAGGAAAAATCGCGTCGGTTGCCGAAGCGGTAAAAGCCTTAAACCCGCACTGGGTATCGGTTACGCCAACCGGTACTAAAATATGGACAATAGTTCGAAACACCCAGCCTAAAAATTCCCGCAAGTGGTTTTGGTCTTTCGCCACATTAGACCCGGCAATCCTTCTGGAGCCCAGCACTATATCAAAGCCCTGCTTAAAAAACGGCAAAAAATTTGCAATCTCATCTATTTTTGTGGAGTTATCGGCGTCCATAAATACTCTAACATCACCAACTGCGGCTAACATTCCTTGTTTTGTTACCCAGCCTTTGCCGTGATTGTCTGTATTGTTAATTAAGCGTAAATTCGGAATGTCTGCTTCAAGCTTTTCCACTACGCCGGCAGTATTGTCTTTTGAACCGTCATTTATTACTAAAATTTCATAAGAGTACGGCTGTTTTTTTAAAAAATCGCTTACCGCTTCCAAAGTCTTGGCAATGCGTTTGTCTTCATTATATGAAGGGATTATTACCGATAGTTTGTCCATGAAATTTATGTTTAGTGATTTTATTCATTTAGACTTGTTGCTTAATAATTTTTTGATGCAAAATATGATATTTCAGACAAAACTGCAGTTTAAAAATTTTGATGTTTAACCTTAGTTAAGCGGATAAATTTTTAACAAGGTTTTGGCGAAAGAGCGTATTTTGGGCGAAAAATTATTAAGCAACAAGTCTATTATAACACAAAACGGGCATTTGACCGCATACAGACTTATCCAATGCCAGATGATACCTCCACCACCACCCATGCCTTATGCCAGA
>CAYIHW010000109.1:0-2678 GCA_964363335.1 uncultured Candidatus Saccharibacteria bacterium | reverse complement strand
TTAGCTAAAATTTCAAATTGGCCCCAAGGGCGTTGTTCTATATAATTCATTAATATAGTATACCAAATCGCTTGAGTTTTTTCAAAATTACTGCTAAAATTGCGGTATTATTTAAAAACTTTTATGACTCCACCAAAAAGAAAAATTGCCGTAGATTTGCACTCCCACTTAGGCTCTTCTGTGGCGCCTTCCATTCTCTGGTCCATTGCCCATCGCCAAGGAATAAAACTACCTTCCAAAGACTACTGGGATTTTGAAGATATGATTACCATGACCGGCAACGAACGCAACAAAAATTTGGATGAGATGAACCGGAACTTTTTTCACTGGACAGAAATGATTCAGTCTTCTCCTGAGGCAATTGAAGAATCAGTAAAAGGCACTGTGGGTGGCGGTTACCGCAAAAGCAATATCACCATTCACGAACTGCGCTTTAACCCAATGAAACGCAATCGTCGCGGTGAACGCGATATGGACCATATTATTATGGCCGCTCTGTGGGGCGCGGAAAAAGCCATGTTGGAATACCCGCAGGTCAAAGCCGGAATAATTTTAATGATGGATCGGGAGTTCACGGTTAAGCAAAATGAAATTATTGTGGACAAAGCCATAAAATATCAAAGCCAAGGAATTGTGGGAATAGATGTGGCCGGACCAAACCGCAAAACTTTTTCCGTTCAAGAACACAAATATTTATTTGATCGCGCCAGAAAAGCGGGCTTAGGCCTGACCATTCATACCGGCGAAGAAGCCCAATTGGACGAAATGCGTTATGTGGTAAACGAAATTAAGCCAGACCGCATTGGCCACGGTATTCAGTGTGTGCACGATAAGGAACTAATGAAAGCTGTGGTAAAAAATAACATCACCCTGGAAATTTGTCCCACCTCAAACCTGCGCAACTCGGTAATAAAAAATGTTCCGGAATTAAAATCTGCCATCCGCACCTTGCTAAAAAATAAAATTAAGTTTGCCATTTGCACTGACGGTCCGGAAATGTATCAAACCAGCATTATGATTGAGCACGAATTCTTACTGAAAAATAAGATTCTAACGCAAAAAGAACTAGACCAAACCACCCACTGGGCCATGAAAGCCAGTTTTATTAAATAATTATTTTACTAAAAGCCTTCTCTTGCGGAAGGCTTTTTATTATACACTCCCCATTTCCGCTTCCTGAACAGGCTTTGTTTTTGTCAGCAACCACAGGCCAAGACCAAGCGGAATAAAAGCCAACAATTGCCACAGGTTTGGGTATTGTTTTAAAAAGATTGTCGCAAGAAGCAACGTAAAGGCCGGCGAAACACTGCTAATTATACTAGCTTTGGTTACGGAGATCCGATGAATGCCTTCCAGCCAAAATATTTTACTAATGCCTAAAAATATTGTGCCATTAAGAAGCAAAAACCAAAAACTTCCACGTATGACAGCCGGCGATAAATTTTCTTTAAATACAAAAGCTAAAATTGCTAAAAATGGCAGAGTCAACATGCTGCGCCCAAACAGCACCGTTTCGCTACTAATTTTTTTCCTAAGTTTTTGCTGAAAATAATTACCCACTGCTGGAAACGTGGTAGCAAACAAAATAATAAAATCCCCTGCCCGAAAGGACGAAGTTTTGTTAAATAAAATCATTACCGCACCTAAAACCATAAATATACCACCAATAATATGACTGGCACCCATATCTTCCTTTCTGATAACATGAAAAAATAAATAACTAAAAAATATCTCCATTAATGCGATCAAACTTGCATTGCCGGCAGTTGTATATTTTAAAGCTAAAAAAAATAATCCATAATAACCCACGCCAATTATTAACGCTACAAACAGCAACTCCTTTAACACCCCCGGAATAATTAATTCTCGCCATTTGGGACGAAAACAAAATAATATCAAAAATACCCCAGCGGTAAAGACTGAGGAATAAAACAGTGATACCATCGGCGTTAAAGTCTTATAAGACAGCACCGCAACAATGGGGAAAAAAGAAGATAAAAAAGCCTGGATTAAAATTAGAAAATCCCCCTGCTTGGTTTTAGATAAATTCATTTATTAATTATATCACCATCTGTCCAAAAACTAAACTTGTCTAAAACTCTCACATTTGTGAATGTTTTAGACAAGTGGTATAATCAAGTTAAACATATGTCGTATTCTAAATACCAAATTGGAACGATCCTTCGAAAAGCAGATCCTGCCAAAGATCCTTTTTTTGATTTAAACAAAGAGCAAATTGAACTAATCGGCAATGCCAGTAAAATCATCCTGGCAGTTATTGCCGGTGCGGGAATTATTACTCTTGCGGCAATTGCCCCCAATATTTTTATTGCGCTAGACAAACTTTACAAACTGAGAGGCAAAAAATTAAGCAAAAGGGAAAGGGAAATAAAAACTGCCCATGCTTTTTATTATTTAAAAAAATCAGGTCAAATTAAATTTACAAAAAATAAAAATGACGTAAAGTTGTTTTTAACCTCTTTGGGCCAGAAAAAAATGGAACAAATTAGCTTTGACGCTCTGTCAATCGCTAAACCAAAAAAATGGGACGGCAAGTGGTGGCAGGTTGCGGCAGACATACCAACTAAAGGCCACAGGCAAGGCGCAGATGCCTTGCGAACCAAATTAAAACAAATGGGTTTTTGTTCTTTGCAAAGAACTTTATGGTTTTATCCTTA
>CAYIHW010000108.1:0-2701 GCA_964363335.1 uncultured Candidatus Saccharibacteria bacterium | reverse complement strand
TGGCCTTGCCAGGCCATGGCTACACGGTGGCTTTGGGAAAAGGTGAATAGTTACAGCACCATCTACAAATGAACTACCCCGCAGCAAGCTGACGGGGTATCAACTGCAACTGCATCACCCCTCCCTAGCCCTCCCCATCAAGGGGAGGGAAAACTGCAGGGGACCGCAGCAGAGCTGCGAGGTATTGAAAAAAATCAAACTGGAAGAAGTGTCCCTTCTTCCAGTTTGATTTTATGTTGTAATAATATTTTTTATCCGCGTAATGTAAAACTACTGCTTATCACCCCACTGTCGCCAACCCGAATTAGTTTTTGCGCCAGAACTTTTGTCGGCTTTCCGTCTACCAGCAGAGTTACGAGCATAAAACACTTGCCGGGCTTGGCGCGGAGTAAAAATTTACCGTCTTCCCGCACATGGGTTTTATCTAACCCAATTTCCGGAAACACTTCATTGCGCAATTCCAATAAAATTTCAGTAGTTTTTATATTGGGGTTTTTAATTTTTAATTTTCCCCATAATCGAGGCTCCGGCAAAATTGCGGCTAAAATCGACAAACCGATATAAACGGCTATAAATTCATAAATTAAGTTTGGCACTGCCGGGTAAGATTTAAAAAAAGAAATAAGCACAAGTAAAAAACCAAACCAGAAAAAAACAGCAGCCAACTTTTTACTCAGCAGCCGAAAATACGGATAAGTGTTGATTGTCTTCTTTTTTTCCTGCTGGTTCCAATCCTGGCCCAGTGGATCCATGGGGATATTCGGCGCCACCACCTCACTGTCTCCGGAAAGGGTAAAAAATTCGCCGTGGTATAAATTTTCAAAAATCCCGTCTTTGCCGCCAACCACTTGTTGCGAGGGAAATAAATAATTAGTTTTCCGCGCGAAAATTTTAAACTTCCCCGGTCGAGCCAAAAACCCATAATGCCCCTCCATATCCGTAACTTTGGTCTCCACTTCGCGCCCGTCCACGTACATAAGTTTAACAATAACCGGATCCAAGGGTTGCCTGGAAACACTGTCGTAAACTATGCCCCAAAACTGTTTACTTTTCCGCAAGCTAAAAAAAACCAACACGCCGTCCAGCAGATGAACCAAATTCAAAATTACGTCCGAGAAAAAACCTTGCCGCAATTTATATTTTATTGGCTGATTTTGTTTATCCACAATAATTTTTTAATTTTCCAATATCTTGCTTTTTGCCGCATTGTATACATTTTCCAAAAGACAAGCTACAGTAATCGGCCCCACTCCGCCCGGCACCGGAGACACCAGAGAAGCTGTTTTACTGACGGATGCAAAATCCACATCCCCCACCACGCCTCCGGCGCCGTCCTCGGAAGTGCCGGCGTCTATTATTATACTTCCCTGTTTTATTTTCTCACCGGTAATCAAATTGGGTTTGCCCACCGCGGAAATAATCACATCCGCCTCTTTGAGCAACTTAGCGATGTTTTCAGTTTTACTGCGGGCAACAGCGTGCGGCCAGCCTCTTTGCTCAAAGAAAAAACTTACCGGCCGGCCGGCCAGCTGGCCAAAACCTATAATTAAACTTTGTTTAGTTTTTAAATCTATACCGCATCCGTCTAAAATTTTCATCACCGCTCTGGCAGTAGGATATTCCAAATACGCCTTTCCGGAGTAAAACAGCCGGGTATTAATTTCACCGGTGCAATCCACATCTATTTTTGGATCAATCGCGTTTAAAACCAAGGTTTTATTTATATGTTCCGGCAGCGGCAGCTGAATAATAAGGCCGCAAAGGAAAGGTGTTAAATTTATTTTTTTTATTTCCGCCTCCAACTGCTCGGTGGTAATACTGGCCGGAAAATTGGCATTTAAAAATTTCATCCCGATTTTTTCTGCGGCCTCAGCCTTCATTTTGACATACTGCGCCGATGCCGGATCGCTGCCTACCAAAATATCGCAAAAAACCGGTACGAACGGCAAAACCGCAACCTGCTGTTTTATTTCATACAAAATCTCCGCGGCAATTTTTTTCCCGTCAATAATCATACTTAAAGTATAGCATATAGCATATAGCGACTGCGATTACCAACCTATCTACTAAATACTATACGCTATCTACTTTTTATATCTATTCTCCGCCCACCAAAGCAGCGCTTCTTTAACCACCGGCACCGCCGCTACATAACCTTCGCCTCCGGCTTCCACCAGTACGGTAATGACAATTTGCGGGTCTTCAAACGGGGCGTAAGCCGTAAACCAGGCGTGGGTGCGCTTGGGGTCAGCGCCGTCAAACTGGGAGGTTCCTGTTTTCCCCGCGGAAGTAATCGGCAAGGCATTTAGTCGCAGGCCGCTTCCGGCGGTTATTGTCTGCCGCATCCCGCGCTGGACCACGGTTAAATATTCTTCCCGGGCAAATTTATTTATTAATACTTCCGGTTTGGATTGAAATAACACTTTGCCATGCTGGTCAGTTACTTTATTAAGCAATCGTGGTCTCATCCCCACGCCGTTATTGGCAATTAGGGCTGTCCACTGGGCGACTTGCAGAGGCGTAACCAGCATATCCCCCTGGCCAATGCCAATATGGTAAGTATCGCCCAAATACCATTTACTTAATATCGGATCATTTTTAAAAAATTCGGCTTTCCATTCCGGATCGGCAACAATGCCGCCTGTCTCGCCCGGCAAATCCAAACCCAACGTTTTTCCCAAATTAAACTTACGATAGTACA
>CAYIHW010000107.1:0-2757 GCA_964363335.1 uncultured Candidatus Saccharibacteria bacterium | reverse complement strand
GTATCCGTTTGCTACCAATATGCAAATTCGTGATCGAATTATTTCTACGGCTGACCAGATTGATAATTTAAATTTGACGCAGTGCGCCGGAGCCTCCTGCCGCGGACTGTTGGGTACCGGCAGAATAAACGTGCCAAAAAGTTTGGAAACCGCCATCGCGCAAATTTTTAGCGAAGGGGATTTAGTTAAAGACCAAAGCACGGGGGCAACCTATCAAATTTTGGGTGGGCAAAAACGCTTGGTGTCGCCCTTTGTTATTAACCAAAAATTTTCCGGCAGATCGGTTATCATTTTAAATTCCAATAATCTTTCCAGTTTGCCAAGCGGCAGTTATATTACCCCGGTAGATGGGACATTAATAAAATTAGACAATGAGCCCACGGTCTACATTGTAGATAGCGGACAAAAACTTCCAATAACTTACCAGGTGTTTATGCAGCGCAAGCTAACTTTTGCCAACGTAAATACTTTAAGTTATTCCGAAGTTAATTCCTGGCAAACCGGCAGTTTTTATCCGCCGGTTGAAGGTACACTAATAAAAATTGCGCGAAATAAAACTGTGTATTGGGTGGTGGGTCAAACTTTTCACCCGATAAATTATGGTTTCTTTATTGAACGGGGGTTAAATATGTTTCCGGTGCTGATTGTTTCTAAATCGGATTTAAACGGTTATGCTAAAGGGGCAGCATATATTAGATAAATAGTATTTAGCATATAGCATTAAGCATAGAGGGAGTTAAATGAGAAAACAAAAATTTACTCAAATTATTAGCGCGGTATTTTTAGTGGTTTTTCCGCTGGTTACTTTAGCGCAAACGCCGGAAATTAGCTTTAATCCGAATAAATTGATTGAGGATAAGGTTTTTTCCGATACGCAAACATTTGGCGGAGCGGAAGGAATTCAAAAGTTTTTAACAGTGAAAAATTCGGTATTAGCCAATACCAGCCCAGATTTTTTGGCCAAATTAAAAGAATCGCAAGTCACGGAATTAAAGCAGGGTTTGGAAGACCCAAGGCCGAATTTGGGACGCCTGCGTACAGCCGCCGAATTAATTTGGGACGCCAGTATTCAGAGCGGACTTAATCCACAGGTAATTATAGTCACCTTAAACAAAGAACAAGGGCTTATAACTTCGGCTAACGATTACGATTCCGTCAAACTGCAAAAGGCCCTGGACCGGGCAATGGGTTTTGACTGTCCGGATGCCGCCGGTTGCGGGAATTTGTTCCCGGGGTTTTACTACCAACTGTTTGGAAATTATGATTCCACTAATAACCGCTATTTGGGAGCAGCAAAATCTTTGATGAAATCTTTTACCACAACCGGTGGCCGGGGGCCCTCCGTTGATGGGGCTACTTCCAGAGTCGGACAAACTATTACGCTAGATAACACAATGGGCGGTTACGAAAATATTTTGCCCAACCAATCTATAACGCTTTCCAATAACGCCACAGCCGCTCTGTATCGCTATACGCCGCATGTGTTTAACGGCAACTACAATTTTTGGAAATTTTTTCAGGGGTGGTTTAAATATCCCAACGGCACGTTGCTGAAGTTAGCAGCCGCTGCCGATACTTATATTATCCAAAATGGCGTAAAACAATTAGTCCCGCAATTTGTGGCGCAAGCTCGGGTCTTAGATTTATCTACCACTATAACCGTATCGCCTAATGAATATGAAAGCTACACCACAGACAAGCCCTTGGGCCCGGTAGACAATACCATAGTTCAGGACACCGCCGGCATAAAATATGTATTTATAAATAATGTCCGCCATCAAGCATCAGATTTAGTTATTAAGCAAAGGGGACTGGATACGAGCAAAGTTTTAAGTATTTCTCCTGCCGAAGCGGTTATTTTTGACGCCGGCACAGTCCTGCCGCCTAAAGACGGCACTGTAATTCGCGGAGCCGCGGACAAGAGCGTTTACTTAGTAGTCAACGGCCAAATAAAAATGTACAGCGCCTATACTTTTGGCCAGAGTAAAATTAAAGCCAAAAATATTTACATAGTTCCGGATGCGGAAATTTCTTCGTATTCCAAAAACGGTTTTGTCCCGCCGCTTGATGACAGTTTAGTTAAGGCTTCCAATAACAATACAGTTTACTTAGTGCAAAATTCTTTAAAGCAGCCGATCTTGGGAGAGATATTTAAAATTCGCGGGTTTAGTTTTAAGAATGTAGCAGCAATTTCTCCGGATGAAATTAACGCGCTACCGCTAGGCTCGTACGCGACTCCAAAAGACCGCACTTTCTTCTCAGTGGGATCCAAAATCGGCCAGCTGTATATGTTTAAAGAAGGCACTAAGCACAGCATCTCCTCTTATGTCTCAAAACAGCGCGGTATAACCCCGGATTACGTGTTTAGCAGCGAAGTGGTAGCTCAGTGGCAAGACGGCATCCCGGTTCCGCCGGCTAACAACACAGTTGTTAAAGGTGATGCCGACCAAACCGTATTCCTGGTGGTTAACGGGCAATTAAGGCCGCTAACCTACCAAGCCTTTAAGAACAGAAAAATTACAGCAAAGAAAATTGTCACCCTGCCCCAAACCGAAGTTGACGCTTACGCCAAAGGGGACATCTTGGCAAAATAATAAAGGTAAAATAAAGGCTCAGCCGTATTATGCGGTTGGGCCTTTAAAGTAGTTGAAATGTTGGCTAAAGTAATTAAAAAATGCTAAAATTAGCTATATAAATATAGCCTTTTAAATAAAAAAGTTATCCACATTGACAATAGGTGAACGATTGTATACTATA
>CAYIHW010000106.1:0-2799 GCA_964363335.1 uncultured Candidatus Saccharibacteria bacterium | reverse complement strand
TACATCAGCATTGACTCTCTCTCTGTTATCTGGTATTCTCAAATACATTAAAGGAAAGGAGGCATTATGCAGAAGACTGCCAACCTGCAATTGTCTCAGTTCGCAATAGCGGCCGCGCTGAAAATTGGGGGTCCGACTTTTTCACCCCGCGCGCGCAACCGTATGATCTGCAACCAAGCGCCGGAGCTAGGACTCATTTCGGCCCGTCAGGCCGACTCTATCCGAAGCCAAGTCCACCCCCGAATAGTGGGGAGCAAATCTGCCAAGAAGAAGGTCTTCGAGGTTCACATCCGCCGGACCACCTACCCTTGCTGGCAGAACAACTACGCGGCCCAAACCAGCCGCGTCACCTGCAAGGGATGCAACAGCCAATTCAAGGACCCAAAGATCGGCCAACAGATCAACTGCCACTGCGGGTGCAACCTGGTTGTTGTTGCCTGAAGGCAATCCAGCTCGCAAAAAACAGGGCGACCTACCGGCCGCCCTGTTTTCTTTTTGATTTTTGATTTAAAATTAGGCATAATGCGCAAACAAATTTACAACATTTATAAACCCATTGGACTAACGCCTTTGCAGGCTTTGGAGGCTTTTAGAAAGCAGGCGAAACTGCCGGCTGGTTTAAAAATGTCTTATGCCGGGAGATTGGATCCGCTGGCCGAGGGCGTGCTTATTTTGATTTGCGGCGATAGATTAAAACAAAAAGACAAATTTTTAAATTTAAACAAAACCTACAAGGCAAAAATTTTATTTGGGGTTTCTACGGATACTTTTGACCTAATGGGAAAAATTTTAAAAGTTGATGGAAAATTACCGGAAACCCAACAAATAAAAAAAGAACTTAAAAACTTAATTGGAAATATTATTTTACCAATCCCGCCGTATTCTTCGGTGCCAATAAACGGCAAGCCAAGTTTTATGCATGCCAGGGCAGGGGAGTTAAGTTTAAAAAATATCCAAAGCCGGGAAATGAAAATATTAAAAATAACTTTTAAGGGTTATAAAACAATATCCGCGCAGGCCGTATTAAAATCCGCTCAACAAAAAATTGACAAAGTCAGCGGGGATTTTAGGCAAAAAGAAATTTTAAAACTTTGGACCAAACATCTTAGTCCTGGATTCCGGTTCAAAGACCGGAATGACACCTGTAGTAAATTTGTGAATTTTAAAATTTTAAATTTAGAAGTCTCTTGCGCCAGTGGCACGTACATTCGCTCCATTGCCCAATCTTTGGGAGAAAGGCTTTCTTGCCCGGCTTTGCTCTACCATCTCACTCGACAAAAAGTCGGCCCCTACAATATTAAATCATCTATAAAACTTAAAAACACCGCCTCAATCTGAGGCGGTGTTTTATTTGATATTTGATATTTGATATTTGGAATTTGGAATTTGGAATTTGGAATTCCAATTCCGCAACGGAATTGGCTACGTTCCTTCTTGCCAGCTAGACAAATACTTCTTTTGCGCCGGAGTCAAAGTATCAATTTTTACTCCCATAGCTTCCAGTTTTAACTTAGATACGCGTTCGTCAATTTCTTTAGGAACATCGTAAACCTGGGCGCGCATGTTTTTGTAGTTTTTAGAAAGCCACAAACAGGTTAAGGCCTGGTCGGCAAAAGACATATCCATAACCGCGGAAGGATGACCTTCGGCCGCGGCCAAATTCATAAGGCGTCCTTCGGCAATCAAAAATAAATTCCGGCCATTCGGCATGGTATATTCTTCTACCTGGTCGCGAACGGTGCGGTGAGATTTAGCCAATTTCTGCAAATCCTTTTGGTTAATCTCCACATTAAAGTGCCCGCTATTGCCCAAAATTGCCCCGTCCTTCATTAATTTCATGTGTTTCCCGGTAATAACGTCTTTATCTCCTGTTGCGGTTAAAAACACATCGCCAATCTTGGCGGCATCTACCATTTTCATAACTTCAAATCCGTCCATGGCGGCCTTTAACGCCGGCAATGGGTCCACTTCGGTTACCACCACTCTGGCGCCCAATCCTTTAGCGCGCAAAGCCATACCGCTTCCGCAATAACCATATCCGGCCACCACAACAATTTTACCGGACAACAAAACATTAGTAGCTCTCAGCAAACCGTCCATGGTGCTTTGACCGGTTCCATAATAGTTGTCAAACATATGCTTGGTCGGAGTGTCGTTAACCGCCACGATTGGATATTTTAACGCGCCGTCTTTGGCCATAGCTTTTAGGCGAATAACCCCGGTGGTGGTTTCTTCCTGCCCGGCAATTACAGTCTTTAGCAATTCTTTGCGTTCGCTGTGGATTAAAGAAATTAAATCCGCGCCATCGTCTATGGTAATATGCGGTTTAAAATCCAAAGTTTTATTTAAGCACATGTAATAATCTTTGTTGGAAATTCCTTTCCAAGCAAAAACATTTATTCCATCTTCCACCAAAGCCGCAGCTACATCGTCCTGGGTGGACAGGGGATTGCTACAGCACAAAACCACTTCAGCCCCACCGGCTGAAATGGCCTTGGCCAAAACTGCGGTTTCTTTGGTTACGTGTAAGCACGCCGCAATAGTCATATTTTTAAACGGCTGAGTCTTTTTGAATTCCTGGGCAATTTTGCGCATAACCGGCATTTCACGTTCGGCGAGCGTAATATTTATATGCCCCTGCTTGGCCAACTTCATGTCTTTTACTTTGTGCATTTGTTTCCTTAAATAGTTAATTTGTACCGATATATTATAGCATAAATCCTTTAGAAAATTCTATTTCTAAAGGAGTAACTATTCACCTTTTCCCAAAGCCACCGTGTAGCCATGGCCTGGCAAGGC
>CAYIHW010000105.1:0-2802 GCA_964363335.1 uncultured Candidatus Saccharibacteria bacterium | reverse complement strand
TAGCATACCGGTTTTATTCAAGATCCAACCCAAAACCACTATTACCAATGCCAGCCCGGCAATGTAACCAAGAGCGCTAAACATTCCGTTAAAAAACGCCCGCCAAATTCCTGGGTTTTTTTTGGTTCTAATAACCGCCAAATGTTGATTAATTTCTACTAAATAGGCTTTTAGTTCTTGTTCAATCATCCCAGTAGAATCTCTTTGCAATTACTCGCCGCTTTTGCCGACAAAACAAAATTGCAATTAATTATTTTAGTTTTTGTTATCCAATATAGCCCATTCCCTCTACTGGCTCGCAAAAGGAGGCTTGCAAAGAAGCTCTACTGGGTCATAGTTTTTATTTTGGTCTCCTCGGCTGGAATTTCACCCCGTTAATTCTGGTGCTCTCGGCAGGAATCGGACCTACATCTCATCCTTAGGACGGATTTGCTCTATCCATTGAGCTACGAGAGCCAACACAATTAACGGGGCAAGCCAACATCAATAGCTTAGGACGCTACTGCTCTAATCCATTGAGCTACGAGGAGTTATTAAATTAATATTTCTCTGAAAATTATAACACAAATACTATTCTTATGTTAGAATCATAAAAGATAGACAAATATTGGAACAGTCATATTTTAAACTATAAATCAATGTTTTTGTCAAGTTTTTTCCTAAATTTATATACTCCCATAAATAAGCTAAATATTGCCAAAATCTTCTTTTTCCTATTTTTGGTAAGTCTTTTTTTCCCTATTCGCTATGTTTTTCCTACAAAAGAGGCCTTCCAAACAGGTGCTTATTCGGATTTTACTTCAATTTCCTTATATTTAAGCGATATTTTTCTTTTTTTAACTATTTTCTTCACTTTCTCATCACGTGGTGGGGTTAATCTACCACGTGGTGGGAGCCTTCCACCACGTGGGATGATGTCTTGGGCCTGGTCAAAGATAAAGGATTATGGATTATGGATACTAATTTTATGGCTTATTCTAGGCTTAATCTTGCACTTTTCTAAGATTTATGGGCTAAATTGGTGGTTTTTTCTAAAATACATGGAATTAATTGTTGCATATGGAACAACTAGGTATTTATTTAGTAAAACCGTCATAAAACAGCAGTTTTTCTCACTTTTTCTGTTTTTAAGCAGTTTTCAGGCGATCTTGGCTATTTGGCAGTTTGTAGCTCAAAAATCCCTGGGTTTAGGCAAAATAGGGGAACAGCTCCTATCTCCTAGCATAATTGGGGTGGCAAAAATTGTTTCAAGTGAAACAACTTATATTCGAGGCTACGGCACATTCCCTCACCCAAACCTACTTTCGGCCTTTTTAGTGGTTGGAATCCTAATTTCCGTTTATTTACTTACAAATTCGACCAAGCTTTACCAAAAGACTTTGATTACTTTGGCATTGTTTGTAAATATCATCGGACTAACTGTAACTTTCTCCCGGGCAGGATTACTTGCGGCAGGAATTGGTTTGGCTATATTTTTTGGACTGCTGATTATGGAAAACTGGGGCGTTCACAAACGAGTTATCTTAACATCTATTTTTCTAATCACAATTTCTTGCCTTGCTCCTTTTCTAATCTTTAAACCCTACCTGCAAACCAGAGCAACCGTAACTGATCAAGCTTCCTTAGAAAGAGTATTTTACGCCAAAACTGCCTGGAAAATGATAAAGCAACACCCCATACTTGGCGTTGGAATAGGGGAGAGTGTGATTCACATGCAACAATACTCCCTAATTAAACTCTGGCCGTGGCAAATCCAACCCGTGCATAATTATTTCTTGTTATCTGCGGCTGAGTTAGGCATACCAGGAATGCTAATTTTGATATGGTTCTTTTTCCTACATCTCAAAAAATTAGTAGTAAGTATTAAGAATCAAGTATTAAGTGGGGACAAAGAACTTACTACTTACTACATGCTACTTGCTACTTTTTTCAGTTTCCTAATCCTCATGCAATTTGACCACTACTTCTACACGCTCCAACAAACCCAAATGTTGCTCTGGATATTTTTAGGAATTATCGCTTCCGAAACCCGCCTGCTCAAAACAAAAACTCCCCATCCGCCAACTGGCGGAGGGGATCTATTTCTGTAGGTTTCTGTAGTGCGTCGATTCTGTAGTTCTGTAGTTTATTTATGGTATTCTTTTCCAGCCAAAATAGTACAGGCGCGATAAATCTGTTCTTCTAAAAGCACCCGGGCGAAATTATGTGTAAATGTAAGAGGGGACAAGGAAATGGAGTAATTGCTGTAACCTTTTAGGCTGGAATGTAACCCAATCCCACTGCCAATTACAAAAACTAATTCTTTTCCCAAAGCCCCTGTCCGTTCTAAAAAGCTCGCGAAATCTTTGGAGTTACGAACCGTGCCCTTTTCTTCCAACAAAATTACAATCCCGCTTTCCGGCAGTTGTTTAACTATTTTTTCCGCTTCTTTTTCTTTTACCCGATCTAAATCTGTATTGTCAAAATAGGGGACTTCCGGCAATTCAATTACCTTAACTTTGGCATAATTATTCAAGCGTTTTAAATATTCTTTTTCCAATTCCAAAAACGCTTTCTCTTTAAACTTTCCCAAGGTAATTATTCGGATCTTAAACATAAGTCTTTACCAAAAAGCATTAATCAGTTAAAATTAGTACCAGTTCCAATATTTTATATCTTAAATCGATTATCCGCAATTGCTTAAGGCTTGCCCTGCGAAGCCTTGGCGAAGTAGGGGCCTGTAGTAAAGTGGCCCAGTTACCTTTGATGGGCTCATAGTAAAGTGGTATTACGCGGCATTCGCATTGCCGAGGCCCGGGTTCG
>CAYIHW010000104.1:0-2899 GCA_964363335.1 uncultured Candidatus Saccharibacteria bacterium | reverse complement strand
AAGGTTTTGGCGAAAGAGCATATTTTGGGCGAAAAATTATTAAGCAACAAGTCTAGTAAGCTACCCTACAGAACTACGGATATGATACACTACAAGTAGCTACAGAACTACGGATTTATTGCACTACAGATGCCTACAGAAATGAAAAAGTACCATCTGAATATATTTTTCAACTAAATTGATTTAATAGGTTCTGTAGTTTTTTGTAGAGTTAGTATTATTTTCTGTAGTATTATGAAATTAAATTTTCTTTCAAAAAATTTACCGGCTTTTGGGCTCGATTTAAGCGGCGGTTCTTTCAAAATATTGCAACTGGGCGAAACAGGCAAAATAACCGTCATAAAAGCCTATGCTGACGTGATGTTGCCCAAAGGGATGATAATAAACGATACCATTGTCGACATAAAGACATTTAGCTATTTGTTAAAACAAACTTTGGAAAAACCGCAATTTGGGGAAATAGATACCAGTTACGTAGTCGCGAGCTTACCTGAGTCAAAATCTTTTGTCAGAGTAATTCAAATTCCCCAAATGTCCGAGACGGAAGCGGAAAATGCTGTTCCGTACGAAGCGGAAAGTTTCATCCCAATGCCGCTTGACCAGGTCTATATTGATTGGCAAAAAATTGGGCAGGTTGAAGATAAAATGAGTATTTTAATGATTGCCACGCCTAAAGAATTCGTCGACAATTATTTGAGCATGTTAGATAAAGTCGGTTTAAAGACAGTAGCTTTGGAAGTAGAATCACAGAGCTGTCACAGGGCTCTGGTTGTCCCGGAGGCGGGGGAGACAGTTCTGTTGGTAGACTTAGCGGCATTACGCAGTAGTTTGATAATGGTAGAAGATGGAAATTTACAATTTACTTCAACCATTCCCATTGCCGGTAATTCATTTACCGAAAGTATCGCCAAAGTATTTGGAGTGTCCAGCGGCAAAGCGGAAGAAATAAAAAGAAAAGTCGGGCTGTCTAACACTGCGGAATATCCGAACATAAAGACAGGGGTCATGCCTGTTTTAAACAGTTTAAGCGCGGAAATTAAAAATATTTTAAAATTTCACGCCGAGCATTCGGATAAACAGGCGCAAAAAGTATTATTACTGGGAGGCAGCGCCAAGTTAAAAAGTCTGCCGGAGGTCCTGTTAAGCCAGCTTCAAGATGTCGGCGTAACCCAGGTTTTGCAGGCCAATCCATGGCAAAATATCCCACAACTTAAAGAGCAAATAATTAATCCTTATG
This sequence comes from uncultured Candidatus Saccharibacteria bacterium, assembly GCA_964363335.1. GTDB lineage: Bacteria > Patescibacteriota > Doudnabacteria > UBA920 > UBA920 > PALSA-1336. The sequence continues at coordinate 1,662 of CAYIHW010000104.1, read as the reverse complement.
AGGCTTTAAGTTATGTTACCGCCATCGGGTTGGCAATGAGAGGAGTAAAGTATGAGGCTAATTAATTTACTTCCAAAATCAAGACAACACGAGCTTCGTTATGACGCGATGTTGCGCGGCTTATGGGTTTTTATTACTATGTCAATTTTTAGTTTTGCCTTGGTTTTCTTAGCCCAATTAGGAACAAAATTTTATTTGCAAATTGAGGCAAGTGTTTTTGTTTCGGAAATTTCCGAATTACAGGGACAGGTTAGCAAGAGGGAGAATGCTGAATTAAAAACTAAAATTAAGACAGTGAATGACACTGTCTCCGATTTTAATAATTTAGTTAATGCTTCACCTAAGTGGTCAAGAGTAATGGCCGCTTTCTCCCCCCTGCCGCCTCCAGGCACAAGACTCAACAGTATGGTTATAGACAGCGCAAAGAAAACAATTGTAATAACCGGAAATGCAGAGACTAGAGAAGATGTTATTCAATTGTATAATAATATTTTAGCCGATAAAGATAATTTTTATAATATTGATTATCCATTCGAAAATGTGGCAAAACCCAACAAAATCAATTTTCATTTCAGTTTTTTAATTCAGGACAAGCTCTTGCACTAAATTTATGTTACAAATGAAAGCAAAAAATAAAATTATTCTGGCTTTGGCCGGTTGGGCAATTATTAGCTCGGCGATGTTCTTTTATTTTTTTGATATTTTGGATCAAGCCAACCAAAAAACCCTTAATTCCATGGCTCAGCAAAGAAAAGACTTGGCTAATCTTAAGGCTGAGCGGGAGAGTTATCGATTAGCGAAAGAAGACTTGGAGGCCTTAGCCAATAAAACTTATCAACCGGTAGATTTTTTCAGCAAGGATGTTTCCTTAGTTACAGAAATTAAAACTTTAGAGGCTTTAGGCGAGCAAATGGGAGTTACCATGCAGCTTTCCGGGGTTAGTGGCACAGCCACCACAGCGGCCAAGGCGAAGACAATCACAGCGCTGGCGGTAGTCCCATATAGTATTTATTTAACCGGACAGCTTGAACAAGTAGTAAAATTTATTGAAGCAGTGGAAAATTTAAGTTTTGTTACGAAAACCGACACATTGTCAATTAATGCGGGGGAAAACGGCAATGTGGTGGCCGTTTTGAGCGCAAGTTTCTTTATAAAAAAATAATTATATTTATGGATAAATTAGTAAAAATCAATTTTTTTGCCATTAAAGATTTAGCTGTCCGCACAGTTAAAAATTTAAATTGGCTATTTATTTTTATTTTTTTTGTCATTTTTATTTTAGATGTTATGCGGATTAAAAATTCGGTTCAGGTAGTGATAAATATCAATAATGAAATAGTGCCTGTGGTAAAAGAAAAAGGCGTTAGGATTGATTTTATAAATTATGACAAAGTAGTAAAACGTATTCAGGATGGCAAGGGCTACCAGCCCAAAATTGATGTGAAGGATAATCCTTTTGCTTTAAAATAAAGTTAGTTTTGGTTATATAAAGAAATTCAGCAAAAACTCCAAATTTTGGAGTTTTTGTTATTTGGCTCAAGACATAGCGCAAAAAGTAGCCATAAGCTATAATTATTGGGACATAATCCAACCGTCCCAGTGCATTTCGGGACTGTTGCCGAATGTCATTTTTGCCCAAAAAGAGCTTGTTTGGTAAAATTC
>CAYIHW010000103.1:0-2956 GCA_964363335.1 uncultured Candidatus Saccharibacteria bacterium | reverse complement strand
TGGAAGAAACCATCGACGGAGCCATTGACGGCGTAAAATACGCTATTCAGCGCTACAAAGGTTTGGGAGAAATGAACCCGGGACAACTCTGGGAAACCACCATGGATCCCACTGCGAGAGTTATGTTACAAGTCAATATTAAAGACGCGGAAAAAGTTTCGGAAATTTTTGAAATTTTAATGGGCGACGAAGTCGCCCCGCGCAAACGATTTATTACCACCCACGCCAAAGCGGTTAAAAATCTTGACATCTAAATATCTGTTGTATATACTTTAGATATTAATCCCGTTAGAAATTTTCGAATGTTCTAACTGGATAATAATTGAACAGGGGGCGCTATAAATAAACTTTGATTATTTAATCTAAATTAATTTCTAACGGGATGAAAACTATCATTACTATAAAAGCAGACAAGGAAGTTAAAAATACCGCCCAAAAGTTGGCCGGGGATTTAGGTTTGACGTTAAGCGCCGTAGTAAATGCGTCTTTGAGGCAGTTTATTAGGGACAGCGGCGTCAATTTTAGTAAAATTCCGAGGATGACTCCGGAACTGGAAAGAATTATCGGCAAAGCGGAAAAAGACCGCAAGGCTGGTAAAAATATTTCTCCAATCTTCGGCTCCGGTCAGACAATGATTGATTATTTAAACTCCTAAATGCGCGCTTATTACCATAAGGACTTTAAAAAGTCTTACAAAAAGCTTCCAAAAAAACTCCAAGCACAGGCGGACGAGAAAATATTGCTCTTTTTGGAGGATCCTTATAATCAGCTTTTAAATAACCACGCGCTTACAGGTAAATACATGGGCTACAGAAGCATTAAGATAAGCGGCGACTGGCGAGCCATATACCAGTTAGAAATATCAGATCTTGCTTATTTTGTTAAAATTGGCACTCACAGCAATCTTTACAAATGACCACGAGACGACGAAGTAGCTTCCAGAAAGCGTTTTATTACCACCCACGCCAAAGCGGTCAAAAACTTAGATATATAATCATTAGACTTGTTGCTTAATAATTTTTAGCCCAAAACACACTCTTTCACCAAAACCTTGCTAAAAATTTTTCCGCTTAACTTAGGTTAAACATCAAAATTTTTAGACTGCAGTTTTGGTTGAAATATCATATTTTGCATCAAAAAATTATTAAACAACAAATCTATTAACTATATTTAGATATGAAAAAAATATTTTTTTCTATTGGCTTGATATTTTTCTTGTCATCGTTTTATTTTTTATTTAAGAATTTTTCAATGTGGGCGTCTAATTCACTAAATTCAATATTTGGCATCCCTATTTATTTAATTTTGTTGGTTGTTGGAATTATCCTCATATATTTAGGGGTCAGAAAAACTAATCCGGTTGACACAACCATCAAAAAAGATTAACATATACCCAGTCTAATATCATAAACCTTAAAATTTCCCCATGTCCAAAAAATATCTCATTACCACAGTCGGTTTGCAAAAACTCCAGGATGAACTAAAAGTATTAGTCACCGACAAAAGAAAAGAAGTCATTGAACGCATTAGCGAGGCCGCGGCTCACGGCGACTTGTCTGAGAATGCCGACTACGCCCAAGCTCGTGAAGAGCAGAGCTTTATTGAAGGACGTATTTCGGAAATTGAAGATATAATAAAAAATGCCGAAATAATTACCCAAAGCACCCACGGCACTACTGTTACCATCGGCTCCACCGTTACCGTTAAAGTTTCCGGCCAAGAAAGAAAATATTTAATTGTCGGTTCCAACGAGGCCAACCCTAAAGAAGGCAAAATATCAAATGAATCCCTGGTAGGAAAGTCCCTTCTCGGGAAAAAAGCCGGCAATAAGTTTATGGTTACCACCCCAGCCGGAGAAATTGAATACGAAATAGTTTCCATAGAATGAACACCATTAGACTTGTTGCTTAATAATTTTTTGATGCAAAATATGATATTTCTGACAAAACCGCAGTTAACAAATTTTGATGTTTAACCATAGTTAAGCGGAGAAATTTTTGACAAGGTTTTGGCGAAAGAGCATATTTTGGGCGAAAAATTATTAAACAACAAGTCTATTGATACTCAACCGCTCTTTTTGCTCAAAAGAGCGGTTTTTGTTATAATACGACTACAGAAAAAATCAAAAATCACTACAGATGCCTACAGAAAAGAGGAATCTGTAGGCATCCCCGCCTGCCAAGACTGCTTGGGTAAATTTAAAATAAATTATTTATCAAATAGTTAATTAAGTTATACAAAAAGATTTAGCCTAAGGCATGTCGGGCAGGTGTAGATTCACACTAATTAGTAATTCTGTAGACCTATGAGCGAGCGATTAGAAGACATTATCGACATCAGAAAACAAAAACTGGAAGTTATTAAACAGGCGGGGATAGACCCATACCCGTCAGTTTCCAGTCGCACCCACACCAACCAGGAAGCTTTGGATGCTTACGAAGAACTTCAAGCCCAGGAAATTACTTTAGTCGGGCGCATAAGGTCATTTAGAGATATGGGCAAGCTAATTTTTTCCCACATTGAAGACGGCTCCGGAAAAATTCAAGTGTTATTTAAATCCGACAACATTGGCGCGGATAATTTTAAATTTTTACTGAAAAATTTTGACATTGGCGATTTTATACAAGTCTCCGGCACACTCTTTAAAACCAAGACCGAAGAAAAAACCCTACAAGCTATAAGCTATAAGCTACTAGCTAAAAGCTTGCGCCCGTTGCCTTCCGAACACTATGGATTGGAAGACGAAGAAATCAAGCTGCGCAAACGATATCTGGACATAATAATGGATCCGGCGGTTAAAGATATCTTTATTAAAAAGAACAAGTTTTGGTCTGCTATGCGATCGTTCCTAGTACAAAAGGGCTTCTTAGAGCTGGAAATGCCCGTGCTTGAGGCTGTTCCGGGCGGAGCCGAGGCTGAACCGTTTATTACCCACCACAACGCACTGGACCGCAAT
>CAYIHW010000102.1:0-2989 GCA_964363335.1 uncultured Candidatus Saccharibacteria bacterium | reverse complement strand
TGCGCCAAATACTTAAACGAGCAGGAACACCAATTAATTTCCGCCAAAATCCATAAGCTGTTAAAGGGTAAAAAAAATATTACCCCGCTCATAGAACAGTCAGCGCTTTTGCGAAAAAGTTTAGGATAAGGGGCAATGGTTCCGACAAATCAAATTGGAAGAAGTGTCCCTTCTTCCAATTTGATTTTATGGTATAATAATAGAATTATTGAACAAATACAAAGCGGATATGGTTTGTGAGTCGGTTATTTTGCCGGATTTGACCATGGCTTTAACTTTTCGCAAGCTAAACTTTTTAGCCTCCAAAATTCCGTCTTCATGTTTTTTGTTTACGCTGGTCTGCGTTAAGCCTTTGGCCAAATAAACGTTAAAAATATCATCACTAAGGCCGGTAAAACTTTGCAAGGCACCGAGTTTTTTCCATTTGTGGGCTTTGAGCCCGGTTTCTTCCCACAATTCCCGCTTGGCGGCCGCAAGCAAATTTTTTCCCTCCGATCCCCCGCCGGGAAATTCCCAAGACATTAATTGCGTAGGGTAACGAAACTGCCTAATTAAATAAACATCGCCGCTTTCCGTCATCGGCACAACCATAACCCCTGGCCCGTGCGGTTGTAAAAAAGCATACGGCCCAATTTTGCCATTCGGTTTTATTACTTGATCCAGCCGGAGTTTTACCCACGGATCCTGATAAATTATTTGAGATGAATATTTTTTCCAAATTTTTGACATAATTTCTCTATCTGGGAATAAAAGTCGTGCTTTGCTCTGTCGTTTTGAATTGATCTCCTTCTAGCTCCAGTTGATGAAAAAGCATTACCTGCTGATTATGTTCTAGTTGGTAAGGAGTTTTTTCTGAAGGGTTTGCCAGACGCATCAAAAAAAACCTAGAGCAATTAGTATTTGGAAACTTATGAGCTTTTGCGGCAATATCCTTATCTTTAGTAAAAATCGCAATATTACCCGAGGCGCGAACATTGATATTTCCTAGGCTTTCGTCAAAAATACCGTTAACATACAAGTCATCACCGCTTGAAAGCTTGTATGTGTGGGTTGGGTCTACTTCTATATTTTTCTCATTTTCTTGTCCGCGTTCAGCTTTATCAAAAATTTCAGGAACTCCATCTAAAACTCTTCTTAGTTTATCTCCATGGGGCATAAATTGGCTTATAAGTTTAGATAATATATAATTTAGTATACTTGATTTTTAAATTCTCACAAAATAATGAATCTTCTTACGATCGGCTCTGTAGCCTACGACAGCATTAAAACCCCTTTTGGCTCGGTAGATAAAGCTTTGGGCGGCAGTGCTTCCTACTGTTCTTTAGCCGCTTCCTATTTTGCCCGTCCGGCTATTGTGGCTGTGGTAGGAGATGATTTTGCGACAGCGGATGAAAAAATACTGGCAGGAAAAAATATAGACTTAACCGGCTTGCAAAAAATCGCGGGCAAAACTTTTGCCTGGGGCGGCGAATATAGTTTTGATATGAACAGCAGAACCACGCTGTTTACGGAATTAAATGTCTTCGAAACTTTTAAGCCCGTTCTGTCAGAGGAACACAAAAAAGCAGAGTATGTTTTTTTAGGCAACATCCATCCGGCCTTACAGTTGGAGGTCTTAAACCAAATCCCTTCCCCGAAACTGGTGGGTTTGGATACAATGAATTTTTGGATGGAAAAAGCCTTGGGAGACTTAAAAAAAGTTTTGGCAAAAATTGATATACTTATTATCAATGACTCGGAAGCCCGCGAACTCAGCCGTGAACACAATTTAATTAAAGCCGCCAAAATAATTTCCGCAATGTTAAAACAAAGCGATAAAACCGCGCTGATTATCAAGCGCGGCGAATATGGTTTATTGTTGTTTAGTCAGAATTTGTCATTGCGAGTGCATCCGAAGCAATCTGAATCTGAGATTGCCGCGTCGCCAGCCAAAGCCCTGACTCCTCGCAATGACATACAAGTTTTTAATCTTCCCGGGTACCCGCTGAAAGATGTTATTGACCCCACCGGCGCCGGTGACAGCTTTGCCGGCGGCTTTATGGGCTATTTGGCAAGGACCGATGATATTTCCCCAGCCAGCCTCAAACAAGCCTGCGTAGCCGGTTCAGCTTTAGCCTCTTTTTGTGTGGAAAAACTCGGCACTGAGCGCTTACAAAATTTAGCTGATGGTGATATTGAAGCCCGCATGAAAGACTTTAAGCATCTGACGCATTTTGAGCTATGACAGCGCGGATTAGACGCGGATAATAACGCTGAATATACGCGGAACAGGACTGTCCTTGCAACAAGGACAGTCCTGTTAATATTGACATTTTGCAAAAAAAGAGTAGACTTTTTTTAATGCCACAAGCACCTTGGGCACACCGTGTAACACCTCTTGGGTGTTTATACGAAGACAGGCTGACTGTATTCAATCAGCCAGTAATTCTTGAACCGCCACCGTCGATTATCGACGCTGGAAACCAACAACTCAAAACAATCCGAGTAGAAACTCGGCGGGAGGAAACAAGTGGAACGACCACGACACGCCCCTAATGTGTTCGGCCCAGACGACCAGCTCCACCCAGAAGGTGGTCAATTTGATCCTGCCACATGGTCAGCGTCAGTTGGAACCGGGGATGAAAGCGCTGTATTCGACAGAGCGATTACCATGATCGTTCGACGTGACGGCGACCCAACCATCGTCTCAATAATACGCGGCGATGACCCCCTCGCTGGGGAGATATTGCGCTGACACGCGACGAAAACACAACCACACGACAGGCGACAGGAGATTGCATTACGTAAGCAATTCTCCTCCGCCTGTCACCATTTCTCCCCCCTATTTTTTCCTTAATTCTTAATTCCTGATTCTTACTTCATTCCTCATTTATCCCCACCTTTAAAAATCCAAACCAATCTGATATTATAAAAGTACTGTATTTTAAAATCCCAGAAAAATAGATATCCGCGTCATCTGCAAATATCTGCGTACCTGCCTGCCGGCAGG
>CAYIHW010000101.1:0-3004 GCA_964363335.1 uncultured Candidatus Saccharibacteria bacterium | reverse complement strand
GCAGAAAAGAGTCTTTTTAGGGGTTTCTAGGAGCCATAAATTTAACGGTATCGTGAGCCGTGGCGCGTTGTGCTCCTACCCCGACCGAGCCTCCTGATTTGCCGTTCTTTGGCAAGGTAGCGGTCAAGAGTATTTCTGCCGATGGTTTGCAGTTGCAATTTAACAGTTTCGTTTATTGGCGGAATTTCTTTGAAAGTAATTAATCGGTTGGCTGTTTCAACCAGCATCGGTTTGAGCCTTTTACCGCACGGATAGTCCAGTAGTTCCCAAATTTTAACTATTAAAGGTAAAACCTCCCCAATATATTTTTTCCTGCCTGTAGAAGTCCGTATTTTGTAACTGTGCCCGGCTTGGAGAATCCGAATCGCATACTTTCGATTGTAATGCGTATTTTGGCAGAATTCATCGAGAATTTTAATTTTTTCTTCCATTCCTGCCTTCAGATACCTCGCCCTGGCCGCTTGCCTTAACTCTTTTTTACTTGTTGCCGTCATTTTTAACCCTTCCTCTATGGGGTTACACCGACGATGGGGCAATGACATTGTAACAAGTTACCTTTTGGCTGGGGCAATTCGTTTAGTTAGGAAAAGCTCTAAAAGTATGCTATAATAACAGCACCAGTAATAAAGTATTTTGAGACCAAAATAAAAAACGTATGAATTTTAACGATTTAGCAACGTATTTATGGTTAGCCCTAGGGGTTCTTGTCTTAGGCAGTATTTATTTAATCGTAGAAGGTTATAAGGTGCATAAGCTTTTTGCCGAATCCATTGTGGGTAAGTTGGTTAAGGCCTTGGTGGTGGTGTTTTTAATTGAGCTCTATTCTTTGGGTGTAGTTAGCTTTGCCTTTATGTTTTTTTATTCGCATGGTGCGGTAGTGTTGTTTCCTATTGTCCTGTTATGGATTGTTAGTTTAGGCTTTGCTGTTTTTGCCATTCGCAGTGCCAAGCAAGAAGTCACCGGGTTAATGAAAAAATAATTTAAAATAAAAATTAATAATCTTTATGCCAACTTCAAATTACGCACAAGTTATGCCAGCTAATAATTATGACCCCAGGTGGTTTATTTGGACGATTGTATTTTTAGTCGTTACAGGAATTTCTTTGGTGAGTTATATTGTGTTAAGTGATAACGGAACTAATGACGTGCCGGATTTTACCCCAGCCAGAAGCATAAACCACAAAACTACCAGTCAAAAGTAAAATTGTAAATTTCACCCCGCCCTTTGAAGTAAAGAGCGGGGTTTTTTGTGACTTGATTTTTTTAGTCAGTTGTGCTATAATATATAGGTATTAAAGAAAGTTTCCTGACAAAATCTTTAGGAAATTTTTTTATAATGAAACCTCAACAAAAATGAAAAAAGGTTTATTGTTGGGTTGAAACCCCAGTAGTAAAACGCTTAAAAGCATTATTACCGGGTTGAAACAAAAATAAACAATCTTGTCTCCCCTAAATGTCATGATTTATGGCGTTTACAACGGGGCAAACAAAAATAAAAACAAATAACAGGTACGTTTGTAAACAACAGAGAAAGCGGATTCCTAGAATCTGCGGTATCTGTTTTATATCTGCGTATCTGCGGTAATAAAATGGAATATGTGTTGAGTATTATTGGCATACCACGGTACAGCCTAAAAAGAGCGCTCGCTCCTTTTAGGGATTTTTTGTTGCATTTACATGATCATGTTATCCCTAATGCGCGCAATAATTATCATCCGCATATTTTGGGCCATCGCTCCCTGGCGTTATTGTCCGGGTTGCTTATAACAGTAAAAATTTTTACTCTAAGTATGTTGTCGGTTGGCCCAATACTGCCGGCTTACTCTTCGGCCATTACCATAGAAAATATTATTTCTTTAACCAACCAGTCCCGACAAGAGTATAAGCTGGGAACTTTAAGAGAGAATTCCCTGTTAAATGCAGCGGCACAAACCAAAGCAAATGATATGTTAAAAAATAGCTATTTTTCTCATAATACTCCGGAAGGTAAAACCCCTTGGGATTTTATAACCAAAGCCGGGTATAGCTACTTGATGGCCGGTGAAAATTTAGCAGTAAATTTTACTGAAGCTGAGAATGTGGAAACCGCGTGGATGAATAGCCCCGGGCATAAGGCCAATATTGTAAATAAAAATTTTGAAGAAATTGGGATTGGCATTGCTCAAGGGGAGTACCAAGGGAACACGGCAATTTTTGTGGTGCAAATGTTTGGCGTACCGGTAGAACAAAAAGTTAGTTTATCGGAAACCCCGACTAAAGTGCAAACTACTCCGGCGCCTCTGCCAAAAATTGAAGAAAAATCACCGGCGGTGGCTTCGGCGAAAACCGTGGAAACTTTCGCTAAAGCTCAGGCGGAAAAAATTGTCCCCGCGGTACCGCTAAAAGTGGAGAGAGGAAGTACTTTAGTGGAAGGAGAGAATATAAAAATTTCGGCTGTCGTTACCGGACCGGCAGTTAAAGTTGTGGCTTATTTTGGCAAAGAAGCTGTGATGCTCTCGCCTAAGACAGATAGTTTGTGGGAGGGTGCCATAGTGTTAAATAAACTGGCCGAAAAAAATGCAAGCGTAAGACTGCGCGCGTTTGCCATGGACGGACAAACAGACCAACTCCAGCTGGCAGATTTTTCGGCCGGGACTTTGGAAAATTATAATGTCTCGGCCGGCATTACTCCGGCGGCTGTGAATTTTTTTGGCCGGGCTTTAAATGTAAAAAGTTTTGAAAGTAATTTTTATTTATTTTTTGTCGCGGTTATGCTTTCGTGCTTAGTTTTAGCCATTGCTGTAAAACGCCACATTCAGCATTTGTCATTAATCGCAAACAGCAGTTTTGTAATTATTTTTGCCATGTTAATGTGGTGGGTGGGGTAGATGGCCATAATCACCAGAACTATAACAATAGAGCTATTCAAATAGGCTGTAAATAGTAGTAATGTAGTAGTAATGTAGTAGTAGTAACTATTCACCTTTTCCCAAAGCCACCGTGTAGCCATGGCCTGGCAAGGCCA
>CAYIHW010000100.1:0-3143 GCA_964363335.1 uncultured Candidatus Saccharibacteria bacterium | reverse complement strand
CTACTTAGTGGAAGGATATGGCGGTAAAAGTTTAAAAAAAGTACGCAAAGAATACGTGGGCAGTAAACTAACCTATCGCGATGTCCACGAGGTGGATGGAGAGTTCAATGTGTCCGGAAAAAATGTTTTAATTTTGGATGATATGATTTCCAGCGGCAGTACTATGGTGAAATGTTTGGAAAAAGTAGCAGCTGCCGGCGCGAAAAATATTGCCTGCGGTACCACTCACGGGTTATTTTTATTTGACTGCGCGGACCGGATGCGGGTGTTTACGCGGAATATTTTTGCCACTGACACAATTTTAAGCCCGTTGGCAAAAGTTAGTATTAAAAATAAAATCGAGAAGTTAAATATATGAGCAACATTTCGGACATTCTTAAATCTGTTGGCGGCGTGTATAAATTAAATTATGCAAAAAAAGAAGGAGCAAAGATTATTAAAAAATGCATTTGAATTCCTCAGGCTTAAGACTTGAAAGAAAATTTAAAAAAGTCTATAATGCTCTAGCTATAGATAGAAAAAATCTGTAATATAAGCCCGGGTGACGGAATTGGTATACGTACATCCTTGAGGTGGATGCGCCCGCAAGGGCTTGGAGGTTCGAGTCCTCTCCCGGGCACCATTCGACTTCGCTCATGGCCTTTGGCCACATTATCCAACCGAATTTAAAATAACACTCCCAGTATGGAGTGTTATTTTAAATTAAATGATCTATAATGCAAGAGTAAAATTAATTTAAACTTTAATGTTAAATATTCCAATAATTTTAGGCAGTGTCAGAGAAGGTCGGAAGAGTGAAGCGGTGGCTAAATATATTCATCAAAAAGTTTTGGATGCCGGGCATTCATCGGAGTTAGTTGATTTTAAAGAATTGCCACTGCCATTTTATAACGCGCCGACTGTGCCGGTGGTTTATTTTAAAACCGGCTATCCAGAAGCGAATGCGCAAAAGTGGAGTAATATTGCCCGGGCGGCAGATGCCTTTATTATTGTGAGTCCGGAATATAACCATGGGTACCCGGCGGTATTAAAAAATGCGCTGGACTGGCTGTATTTGGAGTTTGAAAAAAAACCGTTTGGGTTAGTGGGTGTGTCTAATGGTACGGTTGGCGGTGCCAGGATGATTGAAAATTTGCGGCCAATTATTGAAAATTACGGCGCTGTGGCCATGCGCGAAACCGTCATACTCGGCCCGATTCAAAAATATTTTGACGACAGCGGTAAATTGCTTGAGCCGGGGTTGGATAAAAGAATAGAAGGGTTGCTGAAAAGTTTAACCTGGTGGGCGGAAACTTTGAAAGCAAAAAGATAAATATCAAAACATGAGAAATGAGAAACGGCGCGCCTTGGAAATAGGCGCGCCGTTATGGTTCGGTGGTTGTCATTTTCGTTTGGTAGCTAGCCAGACGATGAATCCAAGGCCAACTGGCCAAAGCCAGCAGCCGAAGAACACCAATGGTGGCATATCGCCTCCTTAATCCATAATATAGCAGGAGTTATATTATAAGTAAAATTAAAAAACAAACCCCATTGTCCAGATTTGGCCATTGGGGTTTATTTAGAATAATTAGAGCAATTAGGTCAATTAGAAATTAAGGGATCCCTCAAATGCATTCGGGATGGTTTGTCTATAATTAAGTTAAGGTCAAACCACTTTCCACATTCCGCTCTCGTCCCTCATCAGCTTTCCGGCCACGGCAAAGCCCGCGGCCAGTTTGTGCCCCCCTCCGCCAAAAATTTGGGCAATTTTGGAAACATCTATATTTTTAAAAGTATCGCTGCGTAGGCTCCCCTTTATAATTTCGCCGTCTTGGCGTAGGAACATGGCAAACTTGGCTTCCGGTAAGGTATTTAAAGTTTCCACAAAGCCTTCAAAGGCCGCTTGTGGCAGGGCGGTAAATTCCGCCAAGTCCCCTTCGGTCATTACCGAGTAAATGATTTTATGTTTGTCATCATAAAAAGAATTTTTTAAGGCTTTGCCCCAGGCTTTTAATATTTGCGGGGATTTATTTTTATAAGCAAATTGAGAAATTTTATTGGCCCGCGCGCCTTTGCGCATAAGCTGGCCCGCGGCTTTTAAGGTGGAGCTTTGGGTGTTTGAATGCATAAAAGATCCGGTGTCGGTAATTATGCCGGTCAGCAAGCAAGTGGCAATATCTTTGGTAATGGACCAAGAATTGAAAATAAAAAAATCATAAATTATTTCCGCCACCGAAGATTTTTTGTGGTCCACAATATTAACTTGGCCAAACTGGCTGTTGTCCGGGTGGTGATCAATGTTTAAGATTTTAGATTTAAGATTTAAGATGTTTGGGTTGCCAGTGCGGTTTAAGGTTGAACAGCCAAATGTAATTAGTAAATCAAAATCTTGCTGAATAATATCAGCTTGAATTTTATTTGAACCGGGCAAAAAAGCCAAGCTGGGTGGTACTCCTTTTTTAATTGCATAAGTTACATTTTTTCCCATGCTTTCCAGTTGCGCACCAACTGCCAAAAGCGCTCCGCCATCGTCCCCATCCATACCTTCGTGCATGGTGAGGAGAATGTTAGCGGAGGCATCTATCATTTTTTTTGCCTCTGTAAAATTTTGGTCAATTTTGTCAATCATGGTCAATTTTGTCAATCGTTTTTGTGTACTTCCCTAATCAGTTCGTCTATATGCTCCACATAGCGCGGAGAGGTGTCTAAGTGAAAGCTAATGCGCGGAATAATTTTGGTATGGAAATTTTTGTTTAACTCGCCTTGGATGTCATAAATATTTTTGCTCAAATGTTCAAGAATTTTGGCATCATCGCCTTTAAAAATAGAAATCCAGATTTTGGCATACTTCATATCTTTACTGGTATCCACTTTGGAAATAGTAACCAATCCTGGTTGCCAATCTAAAAATTCCTGTAAAATCGGCCCTAAAGCTTTTTCAACTAAAGAATTAACCTTGGCGATTCGGTTGGTATCTTTAACTTTTTTTATGGGTTTCATATGTTTGTCATTCCGTCCGCCTCAGGCGGACGGAATTTATTTTAATTAAAGTTGACTCATCAGTTTACTTTAAATTTGGGTTTTTGGCAAGACTAGGAACCTTTATTGTTTAAACTCAGCGCGCCTTTCCATGAAAGTTCATAAGCTTGTCTCATGGCATCGGC
>CAYIHW010000099.1:0-3154 GCA_964363335.1 uncultured Candidatus Saccharibacteria bacterium | reverse complement strand
TCGGATGCTACTGCCAAAGACAAACGTGGGAAATCTTGAGTTTCGTAATTCAAAGATAAAGAGCTGTCCTTTTAGCGCCTCCAGTCCTGGAGGACAGTTCTTACAATGGTTAAAAATTAATTTAAAGGAATTTTATGGAACAACACAATCATCCTCATCATCATCTTGAGGAGCAAAATAATTTAACTCAAGATAAAGTAACAAATAAGAATCTATATATTCTGCCCGCGGTTATTTTACTTGGCGCGGTTATAATTTCAGGTGCTATCTTTTATAACACCAAGCAGTTTATAAATTTTGGCATAAAAGGTTTTGCCGGCACGGCTCAGCCGAGCGGTAGTGGACTACAAGCGCTAAATATTCCAGGCGCGCAAACGCAAATTCCGCCGCCGGATTCCGGCCCGGTCACCGTCTCCGTGGATGACGACCCAGTTCTGGGCCGTAAAGACGCGCCAATAACTATTATTGAATTCTCCGATTATGAATGTCCGTTTTGTAAGCGCTACTTTACGGAAACTTTTCCGGAAATTAAGAAAAACTATATAGACACAGGCAAGGTAAAATTGGTATACAGAGATTTCCCGTTGCCCTTCCACGACCCTCTGGCAACCACAGAAGCTATGGCCGCGAATTGCTCCAGGGAACAAGGGGGAGATGCCGTGTATTTTAAGTACCATGATGAAATATTCAAACGCACAAAATCCAACGGGCAGGGGATGCTAAAGGACGAACTTTATAAAATCGCGAAAGATTTAAACCTGAACGACGGTAAATTTAGAACCTGCTTGGACTCGGAAAAGTACAAAGATGAAGTCAGCAAAGACGCCGCCGCCGGGGCGTCGTTTGGCGTATCAGGAACCCCAACAATGTTTATTGGAAAGTCTAATTCTGACGGTAAAATAAACGGCGTCCGAGTCATAGGCGCTCAGCCTTACGCCGCGTTTAAAACAATAATTGACCAACTGCTAAAATAACCGGATGAAAGATATTGTATTGTCAAAAAAATTCTGGGGTTTTACTTTGGGAATTGCCGCCGGGTATATTTTGCTGGCTGTTTATCTGATGAATTTCAGTCTGGTAAAAGACACCGTCTTCGGCGATTTTCCGATGGCTTATAAATTTAATTTGTTGTACGCGTTGCTTGGCGGTATGTGGACCGCTATGACTAGATTTTCCCTGGTCTTACTTTTCCTTACAGCAATATTAACAGGAATAAATATAACATTGCTGGCACTGCGGTTGTTGGTTTTGCGCGGCGGGGGAAAGTTGCGTGTTATGGTCGGCGGCAGTTCGCTGTTGGCTATTGTCAGCAGCGGATGCGTTGCCTGCGGCTTGCCCGTACTCTCATTACTTGGTTTAAGCGGCAGTATAATCTACCTGCCTTTTCAAGGGGATGAAATATCTGTGGCGGCTGTTTTACTGCTTTGTATGACTTTGTATTTTATGATTGCCTCTTACCCAACAGAGCAAGTATGTAAAATAATTAATACTTAAGGAAATATGATGAAAAAAATAATAATTATAGTATTGACTGTGGTTGGCGTGTTGGGTTTGGCGCTGGTTTTATTTTTACAAGATCAAAAAACCTCCCAGTTTGCTGTGAATGGATCAAACCCTAATATTCCCCAAGTCGGCCAGGAAATTACAATTTTAGGCAGGGATCATCTTAAGGATATAAACGCGAAAGTAGATTATAATTCTAACCCACCGACTTCCGGCGCGCATTTTGAATACGCTGAAAAGTGGGGGGTGTTTAACCAGCCCCAGCCGGATGTTAAAATGGTGCATAACTTGGAACACGGCGGTATTTGGATTTCCTACAAAGACATTGATGAGCAAACCAAAGCCCAGCTGGAAGCGATTGCCAAAGCTAACCCCGGAAGTGTTATAATGACTCCAAGGTCGAAAAATGACAGCAAAATTGCTTTGGCTTCTTGGGGCAGACTGGTAAAACTGGATGCTTACGATGAAACAAAAATTTTGGAATTTATTAAGGCGAATAAAAATAAATCACCGGAAGCATTAGCGAGGTAACTTTAGTATTAATAAAAAATAGGAGTATAAATTTATGTCTAACGGGGTGAACAATAAAATCATATTTGGAATTGGAGGAGTTGTTATCGGTTTAATTTTGGCGGGCGTCTTTACATCAACAATGTTTTCAGGATTCCGCGACGGTGGGGTTGGAATGATGGGTTATAATCAAAATACGGGAAATACCCCGATAATGGGTAATATAGACAAACACTTTATCGAGCAAATGATTCCGCATCATGATGGGGCTGTGGCGATGGCTAAGTTAGCCCTTGAAAAGTCAAATCGTCCGGAGATTAAAACTCTAGCCAATGCCATTATTGAAGGCCAAACCAAAGAAATACAGGACATGAGAGGGTGGTATAAAAATTGGTTTGGAAAAAATGTTTCAAATGGCAATACTGGAATGATGGGAGGAGGGATGATGTCAGTCAGCGGAATGCATATGGGCGGGCAAGAGGATATGGCGGTACTTCAAACCGCGACTGATTTTGACAAAGCATTTCTTGAAGCTATGATTCCGCATCACCAACTCGCTTTAATGATGGTGCAAATGCTCCAAGCGGGAACCAACCGGCCGGAGATGCTTTCGCTTGCCAAGAATATTACGGCATCGCAATCGAAAGAAATAACAGAAATGCAGGGTTGGTATAAGGAGTGGTATAAATAAAATTAATTAGAGGCTATCTTTAAAAACTAATTTTAGGATAGGCTCTGGGAATAAATTTTAACCATATGAAATTTGGTATTATTTTACAGTCAAATAAACCGGAGCATGTCTGGAACGCGCTTCGTCTGGGGATTGCTTCCCTTAATGCCGGGCATTTGGTAAAAATTTTTTTAATGAGCGAAGGAGTGGAAATTGAAGATATTTCGGATTCCGAGCAGTTTGATGTTACAAAAAAACTCGCGGAGTTCAAAAATCTTCAGGGTCTGATACTTTCCTGCGAGTCTTGTCTCAAGATCCGTTCAAAAGGGGAAAGTAAAGCTTGCCCTGTTTCAAGTATGAAGGATTTGGTAAAAATGATTGAGGAGTCCGATAAAATTCTAGTATTTGGCTAACGTGAGGCAGGGTTTTTTGCCATTTGGCGGAAACTGGTTTTTGTCTTAAAAGCCCATT
>CAYIHW010000098.1:2117-3292 GCA_964363335.1 uncultured Candidatus Saccharibacteria bacterium | reverse complement strand
TCGGCGGAGTAGTTTATAGAATATCCGACAAGCCTCCGGTAACAATAGAATGGGGTTAGAACTTAAGTTCCATATTAAATATTTTTACAATGTCAGACTATCCCTTAAATCCAAATTTTCAAGAAGAAATCCCGGAAACTATTTATTGGGAACAAATTCCCACTTCAGTTGAGGATTCCCCGAAATACCAGCAAAAATTAGAAGAACTTTTAGTTGATAAAGGCTGGGATAAATTGGAAGCCTACAGAGTAAGCTATGCTTTTCATGAGATTCTCAATAATGCAATAGTCCATGGCAATTTGAACTTAAAAAAACAGCCTGGGGAAAGAGAAGCTAGCTGGTGGCCAAAGATACTCGCAGCGGAAAACCTTCCCGAAAATGCTAATAAATTTATCACCGTCTCTATTTCTTTAACCGCAAACCAAGTTATAATTTCCATTCAAGATCAAGGAATTAATTCTCCTGAATTTTGGAAAGAAAAAACAGCAGGTATGAGAACCGGCATTGATACAGGATGGTCTTCCGGTAGGGGTATCCAAATAAGTGAAACTTATCTAAGCGGAATAAAATACGAAAAAAATAATACTGGAATTAAAGCGACCCTCACTAAAAACAGAAGTAATACTCAGCCTCCTGCAAATTAAATATTTAAAAAAACGCCCCTCCACCAATCGACGGATTATTGGGGCGTTTTTTTAAATCTCCAATTAATTATTCTACACGATAATTTGGTGCTTCTGTGGTAATACTGACATCGTGGACATGGCTTTCTTTTAAGCCCGCGGAAGAGATAGTTATAAAGCGAGATTTGCTTTGTAGCTGCTCGATATTTTTGGCACCGCAATAACCCATACCGGAACGCAAACCGCCCACCAGCTGGCCAACTACATGCTCTAGCGGCCCTTTATAGGTCACTTGGCCTTCAACCCCTTCGGGAACAAGCTTATTTAACGCCAGTACGCTTTCTTGTCCGTAGCGATCCTTACTGCCCTGTTTCATTGCTCCTAAACTGCCCATACCGCGATAAGACTTATATTTCTTGCCGTTTTTTTCTGTAATTTCTCCGGGTGATTCATCGGTGCCGGCCAAAAGCGACCCCACCATTACGCAAGAGGCGCCCGCGGCCAAAGCTTTTACCATATCGCCGGAAAATTTTATCCCGCCATCGGCAATTA
>CAYIHW010000098.1:0-2017 GCA_964363335.1 uncultured Candidatus Saccharibacteria bacterium | reverse complement strand
TCAAACGTTAAGCCTTGTTCGATTTTTTTCATAAAATCAAATAATTTTAATTTCTCAGATAATTATTTACTTTAATTGATTTTTTCACTTTTGTCCAGAACTTGACCACAGACTCAAGTATTGATACTAAATTATGGTATTTCAATAATCGTCGGGATTCCTTTGCCGGTATAAAACTGCATTAACGGAGTATACCTGCTAATTGTTCCCTCGTTATAAGTAGCAATAAAACCATTTTGGAACCTGGCGGAAGAGGCTGTAAAATTTGTCGGCACACTAAGTTTGGCTTCAAAAGTTATGCGCCGGACGGACGGCGGAGTGGCTCCGGGTTTTGGCAAATTAGGTATTTTTTTAAAAGTCAGAATTTCGCTAGGAGCTGTTCCGGTTACGCTTAAAGTTATACCTTTTGAGGCAATAGGCACTTCCCCGGAACCATCATTAAATTTCGCGTTCCAGCCACCTGGAGGCATTATTAAATTTGTAAGCCTGTCGGTCACAAACATGCCGGTGGCTACCGCGGAACCGCTATTACATAGGTTAATGGAAAATTTGATTTTATCACCCAAACTGAGCTGGGTGCCGGCAGGCAAAGAATCGGTACCGTTACAATTACTAGTAGAAAAACCGTTACCGTTAATTGCTACAATATCCTTATCTGAAGAAGTTAAGTTAGGAATGCAGGCATTTAATCCAAAAGGGTTTGAACCGGTAGTTGGAGCGACAAAAACTGATTCCAACCCTGTGACTACCGAGGTTACCCAATAGTAATAAAGCCCGGGAGCGGTAGTATCAACGTAAGAATTACCTGTTGCTCCTTGCTTAATCCGATCACCCGCAACAGGGCCGCTGCCGGAAGTATTCCGATAGACATTATAAGTTGCTCCGGCCACAGTTGACCAGCTTAAGGTAATCTTTCCGCATACACTATTATCAACTATGAAAGTAAGAGGTCCGGAACCACCCCCGCAAGTATTGGCAGGAAGGCCTCCTGTGGAGTTGGTATTGGCCGCTACTTTGTCGGGGCTGACTAAAGTACCGGTTTTAGACTCTATCCAGTAGTCATAAGGGCCGCCGGTAACTGAATCATCATAAGCGGTACCGGTTGTGTTAGCTAAGAAGAGAGGGAGGGAACCGTGAGCGCCGCGGTAAATATTGTATGATGTTGCTCCGGTGCCCACTACCCAGGAAAGATGGACTCCTATAGAAGGACAGGCTAATTGGCTGGCGTTAACGGCATTGGATGAACCGCCGCCGCAAATACCCCCGCTGCATCCGCCGCAACCGCCTCCGGTGCAAGTATCTGCCGGAGAAACTGTGTATGTAATATCCGCATACTGGGGATTGTTGGTGGCATTAGCATCGGAAATGCGAATGTTGCAGTCCCGGAAAGAGCCGACTGTGGAAGGAGAATTAACTGCGACTTTGTAGGTTGCCGTGCCTGAGGGAGCAATAGTGCCGCCGCTGTTTAAGGGCACATCAACATTGCCCGAGGTTTGCAGTTTGCACCATGTCGCAACGCCACTGGTATTATGTGCCTGGTTAACTCTGTCCCAAGTCCATTTCAGTGGAGCATTACCGCTGTTGGTAATTGTGATGGTCTGTCCGGCAGGGGTTGAACCGCCGGAAGTTCCGGTAAAGATAAAAGATGACGGATTAAGGGAAATAGTTGGCCGGGGGGTAGGGGCTACGGTAATATTTTTAGTCAAAGTTAAAAAGCCGCCGTTACCATCTTGGATGACCGCCTTTAAAGTATGCGCCCCGACGGAAGCGGCACTTGTATCCCATAAATAATTCCAGGCGGCATTGGGACAATCCTGCCAGCCGGCACGGGAAGCACAAATATCCGGACGCGGTCCAACATTAAGTGATGCGTTGCCTGGCAATCCGAGGGTTTTATCGGGCAAAAGAATGCCGTCAAGATATACATCAATAGACTGAATTTTGCTTTCATTTGTGGTCCAGTTGTCTATAGCCCAACCCTGAATCCAATAACTACCGGAAACAACTTCACCATTTG
>CAYIHW010000097.1:0-3312 GCA_964363335.1 uncultured Candidatus Saccharibacteria bacterium | reverse complement strand
CCGGAGTTTACAAAGATTTATCCCGAAGTTCCTTGGCAGGAGATTGCGGGTTTTAGGGATATATTAATTCACGACTATGCCGCCGTAAATGTCGAGACAGTCTGGGATACTTTAGAGCAAGACATCCCTAAACTTAAAACAGTATTGCAAAAAGCAATTACAGAATGAGGCGGTGACACTCTTTTTTTATTGTGCCTTTTTGTACCCTAAGTTTAGAATGGAGTTTAATGGGGGTACAAAGAATCCAACCTGGGCTAACAGTTTATAATCAAATAGATTTCCTCGCAACTTGCTGCGGGGTGTGTATCATTAAAATTCCATAAGGACGACAGTCCTTCCCATTAGTTAAAGAGTTTTATGCTATAATTAATTCGTTAATTTAAGCTCTTTATGGCTGATAAAAATCCAATTAAAATTATAGTGGCAGAAGACGACACAGCAATGGCTGAAATAGTCAGCCATAAGCTAAATGTCGCGGGGTTTGAAGTTAGACACGCGGAAAACGGGCTTAAGGCGGTGGAAATGTTTAACCATGATCCGCCGGATTTAATGCTCTTGGATTTAATGATGCCGGAGATGGACGGTTTTCAGGTTTTGGAGCAGATTCGGAAGAACCCGGATAAAAAATTAGCCGCTACCCCCATTATTGTCTTGTCTAACTTGTGGAGCAATGAGGACATCTTAAAAACCCAGGCTTTAAAAGTGGATGGCTATATGGTAAAGGCCTACTTTACACCGGACGAGATATTAGCTAAAATTAAGGAAGTTTTGAGTAAGAAAAATAATTAACTTTCAGATGGCGTGTGAGTACAGCGACGACTATAATTAGTCATCGTCAACACATACATCATCTTGAAAGCAAAGGAAAGCAGAATGGAATCCAAAAAGATTTCGGCAGTACCGATCGCTGGTGCTTCGGTACACCGCATCGCTTGCAAAATCGGCGAAGCTGATTTTATATTTGAAACCGGCAAACTAGCCGGACAAGCCAGCGGCGCGGTTTTAGCCCGCGTCGGCGACACGGTAGTACTTGCCACTACTATAATGAGTGACAAAGCCAGGGAGGGGATTGATTTTTTCCCGTTGTTGCTAGATTACGAAGAGAGGCTTTACGCCGCGGGAAAAATTAAAGGCAGCCGGTGGATTAAGCGCGAAGGCCGCGCAACCGATGACGCCATATTAAAGGGTCGGGTTATAGACCGAACTTTAAGGCCGTTGTTCCCCGACGGTATGCGCAATGACGTGCAGGTAACTGCCATGGTTTTGTGTATTGACGGCGAAAACGAACCGGACATGTTGGCGGTTAATGCCGCTTCCATGGCCTTGGCTATTTCCGATGTGCCGTTTGACGGTCCGGTAGCGGGAGTGCGGGTTGGTAAAGTCGATGGGCAATACATTATCAATCCCACCCATGAACAGCAATTAACTTCCACCATGGATTTAATTGTTTGCGGTACCGGTGAACATATTATTATGGTAGAAATGGGCGCCAAGTTGGTTACCGAAGAAGAAATTGTGGAAGGGATTAAATTTGCGCAACCGCATTTAGGGGAGTTGGTTAAGTGTCAATTGGATTTTGCTAAACAAATCGGCAAAGCTAAAGTAGAACCGATTATCATTAAACCAAACGAACAGGTTTTTGCCAAAGTGCAGGAATTGTTAACTTCGGACAAAATGGATGCCGCGCTTTACGTAACAAATAAAGAAGACAGAGAAAATAATGTTAAGGCATTATCCAAACAAATTACCGAAGCAGTAAAACAATCGTTGGGTGATTCGCCGTCCGCCACAATCGGCGGAGGCGAAGCCGGCGTAAGCCCCAGTAGCACAACTGCGTTGGCTAATGGGGCAAGTATAGAAAAAGAAGTCGCCAAGTCCATAGATAAAATTTTAAAGAAGTATCAACAGAAGCAAATTTTAGAAAATGAACGCAGAGTGGACGGCAGAAAACTAAATGAAACTCGGGCGATTACCTGTGAAGTTGGCGTTTTGCCCCGCACTCACGGCAGCGCTTTGTTTACCCGCGGCGAAACTCAAGCGCTTACTGTGGTTACCTTGGGTAGTAAAGGCGATGAACAGACATTGGACGGCATGGAAGACCCTTCCGAGGGCCGCACCAAACGCTACATCCATCACTACAATATGCCCGGTTACTCGGTGGGCGAAGTCGCTCCGCTCCGCGGTCCTGGCCGCCGGGAAATTGGCCATGGGATGCTGGCTGAGCGCGCGGTGGAAGTTGTTTTGCCGACCCAAGAAGCTTTTCCGTACACCATGCGTTTGGTAAGTGAAATTATGTCCTCCAACGGCTCCACTTCCATGGCCTCCACTTGCGGCAGTACTTTGGCTTTAATGGATGCCGGTGTGCCGATTACCGAAGTGATTGGCGGTTGTGCCATGGGTTTGGTTATGGATGAAAAGAACCCGAACAATTTTAAAGTCTTAACCGACATTGCCGGTATTGAAGATTTTAACGGCCATATGGACTTTAAAGTTACCGGCTCTGAACACGGTGTTACCGCTTTACAACTGGATATGAAATTAAAAGGTTTGAGCGCGGATATTTTGGCTCAAGCTTTAAGCCAAGCCAAGCCCGCCCGCATTCATATTATCAGCAAAATGAAAGAAGCTATTTCCGCTCCTCGCGCCGATTTGTCCCCGTATGCGCCGCGCATTACTTCGTTTAAAATTAAACCGGATAAGATTCGCGAAGTTATTGGATCTGGCGGGAAAATTATTAACGAAATTATTGCCAGCTGTCCGGGAGTAAAAATTGACATTGAAGACGACGGTTTGGTTATGGTCACTTCCACCGATGCCGAAAGTGCCAAAAAAGCCGTGGAATGGATTCAAAATATTGTTAAAGAAGTCCAGCCGGGTGAAATTTACGAAGGCAAAGTGGTAAGACTAATGGACTTTGGCGCTTTTGTGGAAGTCTTGCCGGGCAAAGACGGGCTGGTCCATATTTCCCAGCTGGCTAATTATAGAGTAAACAAAGTGGAAGATGTGGTAAAAATTGGCGACACGTTAAAAGTTCAGGTTAGTGAAATTGATGATCAAGGAAGAATAAATCTAACTCATAAGCCCTTTGCCGCAGCCCCAACAGCCGAGCAATTAGCGTCATCGTCCGGTGGAGGAGACAGAGGCTTTGACCGCGGACCGCGCAAGCCTTCTTTCGGCCACGGTCCTCGACGTAGCTCGGACTCTTCGAGTGGTGGACACGGCGGTCCCCGCCCCCCACGCAGAAATTTTGACAGATAAATTTAAAATTTCCGTCCTGCCTGTTGGCGGGACGGAAATTTTGTTATAATTTAA
>CAYIHW010000096.1:0-3365 GCA_964363335.1 uncultured Candidatus Saccharibacteria bacterium | reverse complement strand
TTTGGCAAAATAGCACTTTTTGGATAAAAATTAAAACGCAACAGGTCTATTGCTTGGGCGCATATTCCCTAGCTTAAGGCATTTTTTAAATATTGTCCTGTGAAACTCGCCTTAACTTTAACAATATCTTCGGGCGTTCCTGCAGCTACTAACTGTCCGCCTTTATCTCCGCCTTCGGGGCCTAAGTCTATAATCCAGTCCGAAGTTTTAATCATATCCAAATTATGTTCAATCACCACCACGGTATTACCTTTGTCTACTAATTTGTTTAAAACCTGGATTAATCTTTTTACGTCGGCAAAATGCAAACCCGTTGTCGGCTCATCTAGCAAATATAAAGTGCGCCCCGTAGAAGCGCGGGACAGTTCCGTAGCCAGCTTAACGCGCTGAGCTTCCCCACCGGATAGCGTAGTAGCGTTTTGCCCCAGGCGCATATAGCCTAAGCCCACGTGGCTAAGGGTTTCCAATTTTTTATAAATTTGCGGCAAATTGGCAAAATAAATTTTTGCTTCGTCTACCGTCATCTCCAGTACGTCGGAAATGGTTTTATCTTTATAATGAATTTCCAGAGCCTGCGCGTTATAACGTTTGCCGTTGCATTCTTCGCAGGTAATATACACGTCCGGCAAAAAATTCATTTCCACTTTAATTACGCCGTCGCCCGCACACTTTTCACAGCGGCCGCCCTTGACGTTAAAGCTAAAACGTCCGGCGCGGTAGCCGCGCATTTTAGCTTCTTTAGTTTCCGCGAACAAATCGCGAATCGGCGTAAACAGTCCGGTGTATGTAGCCGGGTTGCTCCGCGGGGTACGGCCAATCGGGCTTTGGTCTATATTGATAATCTTGTCGATATGCTCTATTCCTAAAATTTTCTTATGCTTACCAGGTTCGTCTTTACTGTTATAAAAATATTTGTATAGAGCCCGGGCTAAGATGTCATGGAAAAGCGTGGATTTGCCGCTGCCGGACACGCCGGTTACGCAGATAAACTTAGCCAAGGGGATATCTACATTAATATCTTTTAAATTAAATTCGCTGGCGCCGAGTATGGAAATTTTTCGGCCGTTGCCTGCCCTGCGTTTTTTTGGCACTTCAATAAATTCCTTGCCGGCCAAGTACTGTCCGGTCAGGCTCTTGGTATTTTTTTGCACCTGAGCTGGCGTGCCTTCTGCCACCAATTCGCCGCCATGCTTGCCGGCGCCGGGGCCAATATCTACCACCCAATCCGCCTCCCGAATTGTTTCTTCGTCATGTTCTACCACAATTACAGTATTGCCTAAATCCCGCAATTCTTTTAACGTTTGTAGTAACCGGGCATTGTCGCGCTGGTGCAAACCAATGGACGGTTCGTCTAATATATAGAGCACACCGGTTAAGCCGGAGCCGATTTGCGTGGCCAAACGGATACGCTGGGCTTCCCCGCCGGAAAGCGTGTCAGCCGCGCGGTCTAAAGAGAGGTAAGACAAACCGACATTTAATAAAAATGACAGCCGGGCATTAATTTCTTTTAGCACCTGCCGGGCGATGGTTAAATCTTTCTGGTTTAACGACTTAGATAAATTTTTATAAAACTCGCTGGCGTCTTCAATGTTAGACGCGGAAACTTCCACAATCCCTTTGCCGCCCACCGTTACGCCCAAAACTTCGGGTTTGAGCCTTCTGCCTAAACAAGACGGACACTGGCGGACGCGCATGTAATTTTCAATCTCACTGCGCATGTATTCGGAATCGGTTTCTTTATACCGGCGCCCCAAATTCGGAATGACGCCTTCAAACACGGTCATCATTTCAAACTCGCCTTCCCGGCTGGCGAACTCGCCGGAGACTTTAACTTTTTTATCGCCCGTGCCGTGTAAAATAACGTCCAAGAATTTTTTTGGCAAATCTTTAATCGGCGTATTTATAGAAAAACCATATTCTTTAGCCACTGCTTCCAAAATTCGGCCGTACCAAGACAAACGGGAAGTTGTCTTGCTCCAAGGGCGAACTGCCCCTTCGGCTAAAGTCAGGCGCTGGTTTGGAATGACCAAATCCGGCTCTACGGTTAATTTATGGCCCAAACCTTTACACTCACCGCAAGCGCCATGCGGACTGTTAAAAGAAAAATCGCGCGGGTCGAGCTGGGACAATTGCATGTGGCCGTCCGGACAGGCAAATTTTTGGGACATAAGCATGTCAGCCCCCAGTTTGTCGCCTTCCATTTTAGCGGCCATAGCTAAACCGTCGCCCAAATCCAAAGCCTTTTCTAAACTTTCAAAAATTCTCCCTTTTTCGGCTCTATCAACCACCAAACGGTCTACCACCACATCAATGCTGTGTTTTTTTTGCTTATCCAAATTTAAGTTCTGGGCTTCGTTTAAATCCATAACCGTTCCGTCCACGCGCACGCGGGCAAAGCCGGCTTTTTTGATCTGCTCAAAAATAACCCGATGCTCCCCTTTTTGGTCTTTAATAAACGGCGCCAATAAAATTATTTTGGTGCCGGGCTTCAAATTCAAAATTTGCTCCACCATGGCCGCAATAGTTTGCCCTTGAATTTTTTTTCCGCAAACCGGACAATGAGGTACGCCAATGCGCGCCCACAATAGTCTCATATAGTCGTAAATTTCCGTAACCGTGCCGACTGTGCTTCTGGGATTATGTGATGCGGATTTTTGGTCAATGGAAATCGCCGGGGACAGACCTTCAATTTTATCCACGTCCGGCTTATCCATAAGGCCGATAAATTGCCTGGCGTAAGCCGACAAACTTTCCACATAGCGCCTTTGCCCTTCGGCGTAAATGGTATCAAAGGCCAAAGAACTTTTGCCGGAACCGGACAAACCGGTAAAGACTACCAGCTTGTTTCTTGGCAAATCTACATCTAAATTCTTTAAATTATGTTGCCGGGCTCCCCGGATGGAAATAATGTCTTTTAACATATACTACGGAATTATTAATAAATACCTACAGAAAACTACAGAATCTAATGACCAAACTGCTTCTGTAGTTTTCTGTAGTGCTTCTATGTTCCAGTCTGTAGCTTTTTGTAGCAACAAGCTAGTCATCATTCTACCACTTAAGTCAAGACTTGGGCAAGGGGCTAAGACTAAGAATTAAGAACTTAAAACGAGATCAAAATTTAAGACCTTCTCATCTCGCCCCGTAGAGTTCGCCAGCAGGCGGAATTCTATCGGGGTCAAGAGCGGGCAAGCCCCGTTAGAGAGCACTCTTAACACCAAAAGAAATGTCTAAAGATTAGAACTCGGCAAATATTTATCCGGCCTCTCTAACGGGGCAAGAGCCTAAGCAGATAAAAAACTGCCCCGCGACATATGCCGCAGGGCTATTGGAATACGCTCAGGATGTGCGTTCCTAAAGTATAC
>CAYIHW010000095.1:0-3387 GCA_964363335.1 uncultured Candidatus Saccharibacteria bacterium | reverse complement strand
CCCCATTCTATTGTTACCGGAGGCTTGTCGGATATTCTATAAACTACTCCGCCGATTTCACGCACCTCGTTAGTGAGCCTTCGCGAGACATGATTTAAAAATTCAAAAGGTAGTTCCGCAGAGCGAGCGGTAAAGCCGTTTACCGACCAAACAGCCCAGAGGGCAACCACATAGCCTTCGGCCGAATCATCGCCTTTGGTACAAGTAGTCAGCGAGTTGGTAACTACAGCGCCGGCTTGCCAAATGTTTTCATATTGCATCCAATTGCGCAGCTCTTCCATATAAATAGCATCGGCTTGTCGAGCCACTTTAAGTTTTTCCGCCGTAATTTCGCCCTCGATTCTGACTACTAAACCGGGCCCGGGGAAGGGATGGCGGGACAATAAAACTTCCGGCACGCCTAAAGACCGGCCCAGCTGCCGGCCGGTATCTTTGACGCAGTCGGCAAGAGGCTGAAGCTCGGGCAGGGAAAAATTAAGGTTCACATTATGGTGGATTTTAATTTCCGCTTTGCGTGCGCCGGAGTCATAACCACCGCCGCTTTCGGAAATGTCGGTATAAAGCGTGCCTTGGGCAATAAAGTCGGCGTGGAAATTTTTGGCTTCGCTTTCCAAAATTTCTTTGTATATACCGCGCATGACCAGACGCTTGTCTTTCATTTTTGTTTTGCCGGCAAGAGCCTGTAAAAACTGTTTAGTGGCATTAACAATTTTTACTTTAAGCCAGTCCTGTGTGCCAAAATATTTTAATACATGAGCTTCGTCTTCCGGCCGGTCAATGCCTTTAATATAAACTCCTAAAATTTTGGTGTCCGGCGACATGGCATTTTTTAGCAAGTAGGCGACTGTGGAAGAATCGGTGCCGCCGGAAAGGGCCAGTATAATATTTTTCCCCGCAACCTGTTCCCTTAAAGTAGTTATTTTTTTCTCTGCCAGTTCTTTGGCCGGAAATCTGGTTTTGGCGCCGCATATTTGAAAACAAAAATTTTCGTAAATTTTTTCGCCGTATTCGCTTTCGGTTACTTCGGGGTGAAACTGCACGCCCCAGAGATGCCGGTAGTTTGCGGCGGCAGTCGGCGCGTTGGCTGTGATTCCCAAAATATGCAGTTTTTCGTCCGGTTCAATTACATCGCCATGGCTTTCTAAAACTTTGGATGTATTTGGAACATCTTGAAATAAAAGTGATGGCTCGGTTAGGCTGAAATCATGTGTGCCAAACTCCCTCTTATCGGACGATCTGACTTTAACCCCAATGTAATGTGCCCACATTTGAAAGCCTAAACAGACGCCTAAAATTGGCACCCCTAAATCAAATATTTTTCCTTCAAATGGCGGTTGTTCGTAGGCGGAAGCCGGTCCGCCGGAAAGAATAATGCCGGTTGGCGCTAGAATTTTTACATCTTTGGACGTTACCGTTGCCGGGTCAGCCACCAGACAAAAAACCCCCAATGAATCCAACTTTTGTTTGATAAGGTGGTCAAATTGACTACCCATAGAAAACAGCAAAAACAGCTCGTTGGTTTTGCGGATTTGCTTTTCCTCGTTAATTTCTTTTAAGGCTTCTGCCGTGGCTTTTTTGAAAGTCTGTAGCATTGTTGTTAATTTAGAGAGAAAATTAATAGATTTAAGATTTTGATAAGCCTTTTGATAATTATAGCCAATTGTCGCGAGATAACCAAACTGGCCGGAATAATAGATTTGAACCTTTTGTCAATTGATACACAATTGTGTATCAATTGACAAAAGGTTATGAGAAGGATATTCTGGAAACAGGAATGTTTCTATATGGCCTATCAAAGAATAACCCATCTTTTAAAAGCCAATTTGCCTAAGGAAAGGGATTTTTCGTTATCCCAGGAGCAAGTAGGAAAATTACGAACGGCTAGTCATGTCGCTCTGGCTCTTTTTGCGGCGGTTGGTGTGGCAACAATATCGCTCGTCGCCCCAAATTTACTTCAGGCGCTAAAGCCCTTGCTAAAAAAGAAAACAAGGCATGGGGTTGGTGCCAACAGAGGACAAAAGGATGTTGCTCGGACTTTTTATTATTTAAAGAGGCATGGTTATATTAAATTTAGGCCGGTTGCGGGTGATGTAGAAGTTAGTCTTACAAATGCCGGGAAGGAAAGACTACAACATATAAATTTTCAGTATTTATCTGTGGGGAAAAGAACAAAGTGGGATTGTAAATGGTGGCAGACAGCGGCCGACATCCCCACCTTATCACACCGGACAGGCGCGGATTTGCTACGGAAAAAATTAAAAAGAATGGGCTTTTTCCCTTTGCAGAGGTCGTTGTGGTTTTTTCCTTTTGACCCCAGAGCCGAAATTGAATTTATTTGTCGGCATTATGGTATAGAACAATTTGTGACAGTAATGGAAATTAACAGGTTGGATGAGGAAGACGAAAATCAGCTTAAAAATTATTTTATGAGCAGACATATTTTATAGATATTTTTGTTAATTCCATTTTAGTCAATCGATACACAATTGTGTATCGATTGACTAAAGTTTTTATACGGATATGTTGTCAAATGCGCTTTTAGGACGAAACATCAGTCCGCCTCAGGCGGACTGATGTTTAACCTTAAGTTAAGCGGATAAATTTTTTGGGACAAGCCGCCAAAATTCTGAAATTGCAGTCAAAATGGCATTTGGCAACAGATCCTATACACAATAAATACTCTAAGTTGAGTGTTTTTTGTAGTGGACCACGTCGTTTATGAACGACTTTGGTGGAGATAAGCGGATTCGAACCGCTGGCCTTCGCATTGCAAATGCGACGCTCTACCAACTGAGCTATATCCCCGCACAGGCGAAGGCAGGCGAACAAATGCGACGCTCTACCAATTGAGCTACGTCCCCGAAAGAAAGTGCGGGATGGCGCACTGTAAAAATTAAGTGAGCTAACGGCCCAAGCGATAGATAAAATAAATTCCAATTACTCTAAATTGGAATTTAAATCCTTCCCGATGGTAAAAGATTAAATAACCATAAGACGCTTAAAACGCATAGCCCCAGGCCAAACAGTTTCCACCAGGTATAAGTTCCGGCGCCAATACCGCCGGCCAAGTACTTTTCGGCCAATTCAATTTTCCCGGAGAAGCCATTGGTAATTTGTACCGAGTATTTCATACACAAAATTCCGAGAACAAAAAGCAGGGGGGAAAAAATAAAGCGCATAAATAGAGTTTTAAATATACTATTTGCCCTGTACCAGTCGTCTGACTCCGGTGCAGGGCATGAACTATTCGCTCTACTAATCATGGCGCTAGGCCGCGCCATGAACCTGAGCGGAGCGAATGGTTCATGGTGGGTGTGGCAGGGATTGAACCTACGACCCCGTCATTATCAGTGACGTGCTCTACCACTGAGCTACACACCCGAAACG
>CAYIHW010000094.1:0-3402 GCA_964363335.1 uncultured Candidatus Saccharibacteria bacterium | reverse complement strand
ACGAGCGGAGCCCGCCAAGGCCCCGCTCGTCTTCATTGAGTAAATATTTCAGTTTCCTCCGGAGCCGGCTCCCCGTCCGCTGTTTGATACTTTTCTCTAGGGGGTATCCCCTGTTCGTCTAATATTATTTTAAAGGTTTTCCCCAGGCCTACGGGATTTTTACTGAATGATATTTGTAAACCAACATCGGGCCTCTTGGGGTCAATAGTACAGCCTGAAAAATATCGAAAGCTCTCTTCAAATTCATGCTTTTCCGCCCTCAAGCCGTTTAATAACTTCATTGCCTCATCCCTCATTCCTGTGGTGTCAAATTCAAAATATAGCTTTGCCTCCTTGGCGCGTTCTTTACCGGTTTCGGCAAGGGCGTATTTTTCTGTCCTAATTTTTAACTTTTTTTGTTTGTCTTCAAAAGCTTCTCGGCTTAAGCCCAAGTCATCAAGTTCAATCATATATGTGAGATTTAATTTAAATATTCTCCGGCATTCAACTTGTTCACAAAGCTCACAAATGTGAGAGTTACGAACAAGCTGTTTTTTTGTACCTATTCTTTTTTTGAAACTTCTTCAGCTGTCATATTTCTGGGAATAATTCCTCTTTCCATAAAGACTCTTACAAAGTGAAGAGGCTTTTTTGGCCTGCATGGCTTCAATTTGATCTTGATTTCTTTCTTTTTGTCCTTCTTCCGTGTCAACTTCCGGGGTTTTGCCCAACAACTCATCCAAAGAGTCTGCCGAAGCTAGAACAAGTTCTAAATCATTTGCGGAACCATAATATCATTCTCGGCTTAATTTCCAGTATGGTCGTTTTTAAGTTTGTTTTAATTGTCTTCTTTGGGTAAATACCCCGCAGCTCTGCTGCGGAGGTTCCCTGCAGTCCCTCCTCGCCCCGAGTGCATCCGAGGGGAGAGGATTGAGGTGAGGGTGCAGTTTGCATCTGCAGTTGATACCCCGTCAGCTTGCTGCAGGGTCATTTATTTTAAGTTTGCAAATCGTCAGGTAATTCAATGCCAAATTTTTCTTTTAACCCTTGCTCAATTTCATTTTGCCTCATTAGCGGCAAGCGTTTCCAAATGGATTGAGCGAAATGTTTATGGTCTACCCCGACTCTTGAGCTGTATGCTTCAAAAGATTTCAAAGAATTAGCTTCTTTGACGCTCTTACTGTCATCTGAAAATAAAAAGTAAGCGGCGTCCAAAAACGCTTCTTTATTTGGGGATATAAGATCCTCGCCTGCTTTAACCAGCACAGCCATATTTAGACTTAACTTTGCCTCCAAATCCTGATCAGCCTCGCCCGGTTTAAAAACACTTAAGTCTTCGGACCCAGAGCCGAGATAAACCGAAGTTGGATGTTTTTTTTCGCTCATAATATATAGGTGTATTAATTTTTAAGAGCTTAAATTTGGCAACGATGATTATTTTTTTAGAACCGCCAAAAACGCTTCCTGCGGGATGTCCACACGCCCAATTTTTTTCATTCGTTTTTTGCCTTTTTTCTGCTTATTTAGGAGCTTCATTTTTCGGGTTACGTCGCCGCCGTAGAGGTAGCCGGTAACATCTTTTCTAAGGGCACTTATAGTTTCGCGGGCAATGACTTTGCCGCCAATGGTGGCTTGAATGGCTACTTCAAATTGGTGTCTGGGAATAAGCTCTTTTAATTTTTCCACCAATTTTTTGCCATCTGTGGCCGCCACACCGCGGTGCATAATTGCGGAAAGCGCTGGCACCGGTTCGGTGGCCACTAAAATTTCCACTTTTACCAAATCCCCTACCCGTTCCTCAATAAAATCATAATTTAAAGACGCGTAGCCGGAAGAGACTGACTTTAATTTGTCGTAAAAATCCAGAATAATATTATTCAGCGGCATTTCAAATTGCATATCTACCCGAGAAGAGCCGATAAATTTAATATCTTTAGGTATTGCCCGGCGCTGATTGGCGATTTCCATAATCGGCCCAATGTACTCTTGAGGCGTTAACACTTCCACTTTCATCCATGGTTCATTAATTTCACGGATAATGGATGGATCCGGAAATTCTGCCGGATTATGTACGTATAAATCTTTGCCATTGGTGGTGACAATATGATAAGCCACGGAAGGCGCGGTTAACACCAAGTCTAAATTGTATTCGCGTGTTAAGCGCTCCTGTACAATATCCATATGGAGAAGACCCAAAAAACCGGTGCGGAAACCAAACCCGATACTTGGAATATTTATAGGTTCAAACTCTAAAGCGGCATCACTCAATTTTAATTTTTCCATAGCGTCGCGCAAAACCGGGTAGTCGTCTCCGCTTACCGGAAAGATGGTGGCATAGACCATGGGTTTTACGTGTTTGTAGCCGGGAAGCTGTTTTACATCTAATTTTCTATCAAATAAAGTTACAGTATCGCCCACGCGCGCTTTGCTGACATCGCGCAGTCCGGTAACAATATAGCCGACTTCACCGGTTAAAATCCCGTCGGATTTTTCCATTTTTGGGTGGAAATAACCTACCTCAAGGCTTTCAGCTTGGGTTTGGCTGCCAATCATAAAGATTTTTTGGCGCGGCGCGAGCTGTCCATCTATAGCGCGCACAAACACCACCACGCCGCGGTGAATGTCGTACATGGAGTCAAAAATTAAGCCCGTAAACGGTTTGATCGAGTCGCCTTTTGGCGGGGGCACGCGCTCGATTACCGCTTTTAAAATTTTTTCCACCCCTTCGCCGGTCTTGCCGGAGGCATATAAAATTTCATCATCCGTAAAGCCGAAAACCGTTTTTAATTCTTCCGCGGTTTTTTTTCGGTCCGAGTTGGGCAAGTCAATTTTATTTACTACCGGAATTAACACCAAGTTTTGCTCTAAAGCCAAATAGACGTTAGCTAATGTCTGAGCTTCTATACCTTGAGTGGAATCCACCACTAAAATCGCGCCTTCGCAGGCGTTTAAAGAGCGGGAAACCTCGTAAGTAAAATCCACGTGGCCGGGAGTGTCGATTAGATTTAGAATAAATTCTGAATTTAATAATCCTTTATCATTAATTTTTGATCCCTGCCCGTCAAGGATAAAGGATAAAGGATTAGGGATAGAGTACATCATACGGACCGGCTGGAGCTTGATGGTAATGCCGCGTTCGCGCTCCAAATCCATTTGGTCCAGCAACTGGTCTTTCATTTCCCGTTTGGAGACCGTATGGGTGAATTCCAAAAGCCGGTCGGCCAAAGTTGACTTACCATGGTCTATATGTGCTATGATGCAGAAATTGCGAATGTGTTTTAATTCCATAAATTTTGCCGCGGCTTGCCCCGTAGCGAACAAGCAAAGCGAGTTCTGCTACCGGGGTCTATGTGAGCAATAATACAAAAATTTCTAATGTTACATAAATCCATAGTATTATAGTTTAGCTGTTTTTCAGCAAAT
>CAYIHW010000093.1:0-3556 GCA_964363335.1 uncultured Candidatus Saccharibacteria bacterium | reverse complement strand
ACGCGGCAATCTAGATAAATAAGCCATAAACCCAGATTGCTTCGGATGCTACTGCCAAAGACAAACGTGGGAAATCTTGAGTTTCGTAATTCAAAGTCATTGGAAATTAGGAATTGGTAATTTGAAATTAAAATGTTAAAAAAAAGCGTATCAATAATTATTTTAACGATTTTATTTATTGCACCGACCAGTGTATTTGCTTTAAGTATGCCCCGGACCGGCAGTGAGTTGGCGGATATGTCCGGTATAAGCGCGAAAGCGTATATTGTGGTTAATACCGAGACTGGGCAAACTCTTGCGGCAAAAAATGAGAATATGGCTCGAGTGCCCGCATCGCTTACCAAACTAATGACCGCTCTGGTGGTTTTGGACACCAAGCCGAAGCTTAGCAAAACTGTAAGCATGACGAAAGCAGACCAAACGGCAGGCGCTTGCGCCAGCAGCGGCGTCTGTATAAAAGCCAAAGCCGGAGTAAAATTTACGGTAGATGGTTTGTTCCACGCCACCTTAATACTTTCGGCTAATAACGCGGCCAATGCCTTGGCAAGAAGTACGGGGCTGGCCCCGGAAAAATTCGCTGAAAAAATGAATGAAAAAGCCCTCCAGCTTGGCGCCTTAAATACCAAGTTTAATGAGCCGACGGGAATGGATCCAAACAATACCACCACAGCGGCCGATTACGCGAAAATTCTAGCCGCGACTTTTAATAACGCTTATTTGAAAAAAATTACAAATTTACAAAAATATACTTTGCGTTCCAGCAACAACTCCAAGTATAATCAAGTTATAAAAAATACCAATAAGCTGTTAGGAGATTCCGATATAAAAGTTTTAGTGGCCAAAACCGGATATTTGGATGAATCGCGGTATAATTTTGCGGCTATGGCGCGCTATAAAAATGGCCCCAAGCTAGCAATTGTGGTGCTGGGTAAAGAACATTTATATTCCGCTTTTGCCGAAACTAAATTGCTGGCCAGCCTGGCGGAAGACGCGCAAATATTGGCATTTGCTAATAATCAGTCAATAGTATTGGGAACAAATATAACAGCAGGGCAGTAATTTTTAAAAGAATATTAAAAACATCACTATGAAGAAGATTATTACAATTGCAATTGTTGTTTTATTAGTTTTAGGTTTTGGCTTTTTCTTGTTTAAAATTTCTCCCGAGCAACAGCAAACGCAAAGCCAAACAACGGAAGATTTTGATCTTTCGGGGGTAAAAAAACTTAGCGAGCCGGCGCTGGCGACCGCGGAAGACCGAACGTTAGGGAACGTAAGCGCAAAAAATACTTTATTGGTTTACGAAGATTACCAGTGTCCAGCTTGCGCCCTGGCCGCGGATACTTTAAAACAGTTAAGCCAACAATTGCCGGATACAAAGTTTGTGTTCCGCAACTTCCCACTATATCAAATACATAAAAATGCGATTGTCTCGGCGTATGCCGCGGAAAGCGCGGGCGAGCAGGGGAAGTACTGGGAAATGCACGACTTATTGTACAAAAATCAAAAGGACTGGTCTTCCTTGGCTGATCCATTGGATTATTTTGCCCAGTTAGCCAGCCAGGCCGGTGTTATCAACTTGGAACAATTTAAAACCGACATTACATCAAAAAGGTTCAAAAATAAAATCCAAAAAGATTTGGTTGAGGCTCTTGGCTTAAGTATTCCCGGAACCCCGGCTATTTATTTTAATGGCAAGGTTATTGCCAACAACTCTTTGGAAAATATGAAAAAGGAAGCAGAGCAGTACGTTGTTAAGTAGTAAGTAGTAAGTAGTTTTGCCTGAAATAAATCTTCAATCTTATATCACCCGCCCGCAGTCGCCTGAAGCTTCAGCTGATGGCGGGCAGGCAAATCTTAAATCTATTTTATGACCTGGGTTATATACGCAATCCTTTCCGCTTTTTTTGCCTCGCTAGTAGCGATTTTTGGCAAAATCGGCATTCAAGGCGTGAGCAGTAATTTAGCTGTGGCTGTGCGCACGGTTATTATTGTTGGGTTTGCCTGGGCGATTGTGCTGTTTGAAGGCGTGGCGCCGCAACTAAAAACTTGGTCAACAAAGACCTGGGTATTTATTGTATTATCCGCGCTTGCCACCGGACTGTCCTGGATGTTTTATTACCGCGCTCTTCAGCTTGGGCAAGCTTCCCGCGTCGCGCCCATAGATAAATTATCAGTGGCCTTAACTATTATTTTGGCCTTTATATTCTTAGGTGACAAACCGGGGCTTGGAAATATCTTAGGCGGCCTGTTAGTAACCGCGGGAATTTTAGTAACCGTATTTGTAAAATAGATCCATATGAGAGAAAGACTTGATTCTAACTCCGCTGAAGA
This sequence comes from uncultured Candidatus Saccharibacteria bacterium, assembly GCA_964363335.1. Classification (GTDB taxonomy): domain Bacteria; phylum Patescibacteriota; class Doudnabacteria; order UBA920; family UBA920; genus PALSA-1336. Next base: position 1,222 of record CAYIHW010000093.1, on the reverse strand, counting down.
TGAATCGATGTTTGTTCAAGAAAAAGCCAGGCAGATTGCTGAGGCCAAAATTGCTGGAATTAAAAAGGAAATCTTACGTTTGCAGGAACTATACAGGAAAGAAGGTAGAGGGTTTAATGAATTAGCAAAATTGCGAGCAGACCTGGAAAAACCGCTAGACTTTTTAATTAGTAGTACGGATTATCAAGCAGCGTTTAATTATGTAGAAGGTTTACAAAATATTTCCAATTATCGTTTGCTAAAAAAAATGGTATCAGATGTAAAGCTATTAATTTTAGGTTTAAAAATGTACGATAGAGCTTATAAGCAGGCTAGAGAAAAAGAAAATTTATGACATATAAAAAATTCGCGATTGATATAGCTAAACAAGCCGGAAAAGTTATTCGGACGAATTTTAAGCAGGGGATGAAAAAAGATTGGAAGGGCAACGGCACGCCGGTAACCAAAACCGACACCGCCATAAATAAAATGGTAATTGCCGGAGTAAAAAAATATTTCCCAACACATGATGTGCTGGGCGAAGAAGAAAGCAGTTTAAAAAACAAGAGCAAATATTTATGGGTCTGCGATCCCGTTGACGGTACCGTTCCATTTTCTCATGGTATGCCGATTTGCGTGTTTTCTTTGGCTCTAGTGGTGGACGGCAAGCCCATTATTGGTGTGGTTTATGATCCTTTTATGGAAAGAATATTTTTCGCCGAACTGGGCAAAGGCGCATTTTTAAATGGGAAAAAGATTTATACAAATAAACAAGGCATGGATGGGGCAGTAGTAGATTGGGGGTCATCTGGCAGTGTTGCAATGCTCACCAAAAGTTTTCCTAAATGTTTTGCTTTGAATTTGTATTGCATAATATATTCAGGAGTGTTAATCGCCAGCGGTGAATTTGTTGCAAGTTTGTATGGTGGTACATACGCTCACGATGGCGCCAGTTTAAAAATAATTATTGAAGAAGCCGGTGGTAAAGTTACCGATTTGCAAGGCAAAGAACAGCGTTACGACGGCAAGATCAACGGTTTTTTGGCAAGTAATGGAGTGGTTCACGATGACCTGTTAAAACTTATAAAGCAAGCCGGGAAGAAAATTTATTGGAGTTAAATATTTAAAATAAAAGCGACCCTGTCAATCAAATCGCTCCGAGTGTTCGGGGCTTTTTGTTTGGCAGGGTGTAGAAGAACGAGGTCTCCGTCATTGGGTGGCAAAGCGCCAGACGCGCAAGATG
>CAYIHW010000092.1:0-3618 GCA_964363335.1 uncultured Candidatus Saccharibacteria bacterium | reverse complement strand
TCAGACTGTAGTCAATAAGGAGGCTAGCATATTGTAGAGAAAGAGTCAATAGAAGAAATTTAAGAAAAAAAGATAAATCACTCATTCTACGCGACTCTGTAATTACAGAGTCGCGTAGACTATTAAAAATTATAAGTTTTAAAAAGTAAAAACCCGCTGGCATTGTCGGACGCGGACAACACAAACGGGTTTTTATAGCGGGCGGTGGTGCATTAATTCTTCCCCTCCTTAAAGGAAAAATTCGGTTTGGCAGGCGGCTGGATCCGCCGGTTCTTTTTTGCTTGTTCAGCGAGTACTCTAAGCTTATCACGGCACCCAGGGCAATCGGGGAGATGCTCATTGAAGGCATTGTAAATAAGCTTATTAGTTTCGCCGTTGTTCCTTTGGGAAATAATTTGAAGTATTTCCCTAATGTTGTAGCGGCAGTGTTTCATGCTACCAGCCTCCTACCCTTATTTTAGAACTAATAAGCGGGGTTGTCATTAGTGAGGTAGCTGAGCTGAGCTGTTGACTGAGGCGAAAAAAAATGTTAGAATATTTGCACGCTCAATTTCTATATTAATGTTCTCGAGTTTGCTGCTTAGAGACTTTAGATAGAAAAAGTAATTAAACAGTGTTTAAATCTTAAATCTATTATGTTAACTATTCGCTTACAAAGAACCGGAAAAAAGAACCATGCCGATTTCAGAATTGTCTTGGCCGAAAAAGAAGCCCCGGTCCAAAAAAAGTTTACCGAAATTTTGGGTTCCTACAATCCCCGCAAAAAGACTTTTCAGGTAAAAGAAGAACGTGTAAAATATTGGCTTGGTCAAAGAATCGAGCTTAGCGAAACCGTTCACAATTTATTTGTGACTAAAGGCTTAGTGGATGCCAAGAAAGTAAAAGCTTTCTCTATTCCGAAAAAGCCAGTTGCCCCAGTTGCGGAAACCGCACCAACAGCGACTGTTGAAACTCCGGCCGAAGCCATTGAAGCCCAGGTAGAGATGGAAGCAAAAATTGAAAACCCCGTAGCCTAATTGAAAAAAAATTTTAACCCCGCCCCTCCCTTTTTTTAAAAGGGAGGGGCGGGGTTTTTTGACACCCTCTCGGGAATAACCTATAATATTCCCTAGATAGCAGTAAGCTAAGGAAGAAAGGTCGAAGCGCAATTTAGCTATCCAGAAATTGTATTAATATGGAAATGGAACAAGACCAGTCATTCGTAGAATTCTTAGTCAAAGCTTTGGTTGATCATCCAACCGATGTTAAAACCGAGCGCGTAGTGGATGAAATGGGAGTTTTAATCACTCTGCATTTGAATCCTGAAGACATGGGTCAAGTTATCGGACGTATGGGCCAGACCGCCAAAGCTATCCGCACTCTGTTAAGAGTTGTCGGTGCCAAGCGCAAAGCCCGCGTTAACTTGAAAATCTATGAACCGGAAGGTTCTCACAGAGGTCCTCGCCGCGAAGGCGGAATGGGCTACCATGGAGGTATGAGCACGGGGCAAGCCCCAAGCCAGCCAGCCGAAGACTCTATAGATGAATTCAAACTCTAGATCGCAGATACGCAGATACGCAGATCTAGAACAGATTTCACAGATAAAAAGAATAACCCCGAAGGCTTACGCTTTTGGGGTTATTTTGTTAGAATGAAGAATATATATGAAAAGGAATAAGTTCGCCAAAGGCGGGTCCGCCTTTGGCGGGAAGTTATCAATACGAATAATTACCCTGTTCCCGAAGTTTATTGAAAATTTTGTGGAAAGTTTTGGTATTGTTAAAAGAGCTATAAAGCTAAACCTTTTGGATATAAAAGCAATTAATTTACGTTCCTTTGGCCTGGACGACCGGCAGACAGTGGACGGGAGGCCATATGGAGGCGGAGTGGGAATGGTGCTAAGAGCTGATGTATTGTATAAAGCTATACAGTCAGCTCGAAAATTCCAAATATCAAATTCCAAATATCAAATAAAATCCAAGCCCAAAAATATCAAATCAAAAAATAGAATAATTCTTTTAACGCCGCAGGGGAAGCAATTTAAACAAGCCGATGCACAAAGGCTTTCCAAGTATGATAATTTAATTTTTGTCTGCGGCCGATACGAGGGTTTTGATGAAAGGGTTAGGAAGTTTGTAGATGAGGAAATATCTGTTGGCGACTACGTGTTAATGGGCGGGGAACTGCCGGCTTTGGCAATTAGCGAGGCCGTAATGCGCTTGCGCAGTGGAATTTTAGGAAAAGATGAATCGGTAGACAAAGAATCGTTTTCTGAAAATGTACACGATTTGAGCGGCCGCTCAAATCGTGTACAAATGTTGGAATATCCTCAGTATACGAAACCAGAGGTATTATTAGTAGCAAGTAGCAAGAATCAAGTATCAAGGAAAAAACAACTGCGAGTACCCAAAATTCTTTTAACCGGTCATCATAAAAATATTGAACAGTGGCGGCAAGAAGAAGCGGTGAAACGGACAAAGAAGCGCCGCCCCGATCTATTAGTATAATTTATGAAAAAAGGATTTATTGTTCAAGATTTAAAAACTCGCCTTGATAAATATCTTGCGGGACAACTGAAAGATACTTCCCGTAGCCAAATTCAGCGTGATATTGAAGCTGGGTTGGTTTTGGTTAATGGTGTTGTAATTAAAGTAACTAAATTTGTTGTCCGTCTCGACGATAAAATTGTTTATCAACCATCTACTAACAACCAACAGCAATCAGCTATCCAAGCCACTAATACACCGTTAAAAGTTTTGTATAATAATCACGATTTATTAATTATCGACAAGCCGGCCGGTATGGTAGTCCATCCTGGAGCGGGATTTAAAGGTGAAACTTTGGCCTCGGCTTTATTATATAATTTTTCGGATATCGCTATAGTCGGTGAAGAGCATCGTCCGGGCATAGTCCACCGCTTGGATAAAGATACCAGCGGCATAATTTTAGTGGCCAAGACGCAAAGCATGTATGAGTTTTTAAAAGACGCTTTTGCGGAACGAAAAATAAAAAAAGAATATTTGGCTTTGGTTTTGGGGCATATGGAAAAGTGCCAAGGGTTAATTGAGTTGCCGATTGGTAAAAGCAAGACGGATTTTCGGAAGCAAACCACTAAAAACCCTGTCCAGCCAAAACAAGCTTTAACCGAGTATCGAGTTTTGGAGGAATTGGCCTCGGGAATTGACAAATATAGCCTACTTCTGGTAAAATTGCATACAGGCAGAACGCATCAAATCCGCGTTCACTTTGCTTCTATAGGCCACCCGTTAATTGGGGATGAGTTGTACGGAAGAAAGAAGATTAAGCTGGAGGGTTTAAAAAGGCAATTTCTGCACGCTAAAAGAATTGAAGTTCAGCTACCGGATGAAACTTGGATAGAAGCGGAAAGCGAGCTGGCAGGGGATTTAAAGGAAGTATTAAAAAACTTAGGCAGTAAAATAGTCAAAACACTTTAAAACATTTAACATTTGACCTTTAACCTTTGACAGACTGCAGTTGCAGTAAGTCAATTGTCAAAGGTTAAAGGTCAAAGGTCATAACAATGCAATTAATTAAACACATCAGCGATACTCAGGTTAAAACTTTGCCGGATTTCAAAGTCGGCGATACTGTAAAAGTTCATTTGCGCATTAAAGAAGG
>CAYIHW010000091.1:0-3646 GCA_964363335.1 uncultured Candidatus Saccharibacteria bacterium | reverse complement strand
TCTTGCCCAGTACGCTGTTGCGCGGGGCGGGGGCGGGGGATCCGGCGGTGGTGGCTGGGGAGGAGGCGGGGGCGGTAGTAGTTTTTCTTCGGGATCGTCCGGTTCCGGTGGAGGGAAATTTGATCCGTGGTTTTTACTTTTCCCATTTAGCATTTTTGTAATCGGCGGCACCATAGCTTATTATTACAACAAGCACAGGTTGCGCCAAATGGCAGAAAAGCAGGCGGAAATTATTGTAGGCAATAAATTAAACTGGCCGGAACTGCAAACCCAAATTACCATCCTATTCCAAAATTTCCAGAAAGCCTGGGGCGAATTTGATTTAAAGACAATGGAGCAGTTGGTTACGCCGGAATACTACAAACGCATGGTGCTGGAACTTTCCGTGTTGCAAAACGAAAACCGCGCAAATTTAATGAGTGACGTAATTGTGACAGAAATGTTTGTTATCGGTGAAGAACAGCCGGGCGAAACCACGCAAAAACTCACTCTTCAAATTAGTGCCTCTGCGCATGACGTACTGCAAGACACCAAAAATAACAAGGCCCTGTTTACCGACAACAGCAGTTTTACCGAGTACTGGCACTTAGTGCAAACACCCGATAGGACATGGGTGTTAGATTTTATTACCCAAGAAACAGAGGATTCCAACATGTCCGAAAAAGACATTGCGGAATTTTCCCGAAAAAATAATTTTTATTATGATGCGGATTTTGGCTGGTTAATGATGCCGGACAAAGGCGTAATGTTTAATAAAACTAATTTTGGCAAAAGCGATATTAACAACCATGTGATTGGTTATTTCCGAGATAAAATTGTGGAATTCTACACTTATATTCCGGATACTTATTCCAAGACCCCGGAAAATTACCTTGTGGCCCAAGCTATTTTGCCGAAAAGCTATAATGACATCTTAATAAAGAAAAAGAAGTTTTTAAGCATGCCGGTTTGGGGCTTGAAAAAAATGACTTTGGAAAGTGTGGACTTTAACAATAAATTTTCCATTTGGGCGCACGAAGAAGACCAAATAAATTCCCTGGAATTATTAACACCGAATTTCATGGAAAAAATTTACAACTTACCGTTTGAACTAAACATTGAACTGGTCGGCAATACACTCTATTTCTATACAAAAGATAGAGGAGCCGACAACTACCCACAAATGCTGGAAATAATTTCCTGGGCGTTTGATGAAATGAGATTGTAAACCAAATCAATCATTAAATTTACAACATTCTCACATTCTGCAGAATATTGGAATGTTGTGGTATAATAACTTTATGCAAAAAACTAGTAAGCAATTGGAAAGATACTTTAAAGGCGTTGCTAACCATTGGCGGATTGAGATTTTATTTTTAGTCAAAAAGGCCAACGGAATCACCTTAGACCAAATTGCCAGTCACTTAAACTGTAATTTAAAAACCATTTCCGAACACACAAGAAAACTTACTCAAGCCGGATTATTAAACAAAAAATATAAGGGCAGGGAGGTACTACATTCGCTATCTCCCTACGGAAAAAAGTTTTTAGAATTCACTAAATCATTCTGACATTCTGCAGAATGTTGGAATATAATTATGGACACAAAACACCAAGTTGCTTTAATTATTTTAGACGGTTGGGGGCATAGGGAAAGCACCCAGCATAACGCCATTGCCGAGGCAAGGACGCCTTTTTATGATACCTTGATAGAAAAGTACCCGCATACACTACTTAACGCCAGCGAAGAGCATGTAGGATTGCCGGCAGGGCAAATTGGCAACAGTGAAATTGGTCATATGACTATGGGCAGTGGCCGGGTATTGGATACGGACCTTATCAAGGTTTCCCATGCATTAAGCGATGGCGGTTTTAACAAGAACCCCGCCTTTGCCGAACTATTTGGCCACATTAAAAAATATAACTCAACGTTGCATATTTTTGGCCTAGTTAGCCCGGGTGGAATTCACAGCCATCAGGAACATTTGCACGGGTTTTTAAAATCCGCCAAAGAAGAGGGGATAAATAAAATTGCCATCCACGCTTTTACCGACGGTCGGGATGTGGCTCCCAAAAGCGGCGCCGAACATTTAAAAAATTTGGAACAATTAATTGAAGAGTTGGGCGTTGGATATATTGCCACCATTTCGGGCAGATTTTTTGCTATGGATCGCGACAAAAACTGGCACCGCGTGGCTCAGGCCGAAGACGCAATTTTCCATGGCAAAGGCAAAACCATAAAAGGCAAAAAGCCTTCGGAGATTGTATCGGAACTCTATAAAGAAGGGGTAATAGACGAGCTCTTGGAACCGGTGGTGTTGCTAGATGATAGCGGGCGCGACCATAAGGTGCAAAAAAATGACGGCGTCTTCTTTTTTAATTTCCGCGCCGATCGCGCGCGCCAGCTCAGCCAAAAAGTACTGGAACGAAAAGCCAGCCACAATTTATGTTTTGTGACTTTAACCCAATACGACAAATCCTTTGAATCTTTAGTGGCTTTTCCGCCAAGCGATTCGGAAACCACCCTGGCCGCGGAAATTTCCCAGGCCGGCTTTTTCCAATCGCACATTGCCGAAACGGAAAAATATCCGCACGTTACCTATTTTTTCAATGCCGGCAGGGAAGAACCGCATAAAAACGAGCGCCATATTATGGTGGAAAGCCGACGGGATATAAATACTCACGACCAAGCGCCGGAAATGCGCGCGCGGGAAATCGCGGACAAAGCCACAGAACGGATAGAGGCGGGGGATGACTTTTTAGTAATTAATTTTGCCAATGCCGATATGGTCGGGCACACCGCCAACAAGCCGGCGATAATTATTGCCGTGGAAACCGTGGACCGCGAATTAAAACGCGTGGTGGAAAAATTGCTGAGCAAAAATGGCACAGCGTTAATTACCGCAGACCACGGCAACGCCGAAGTAAATGTGGATATAACCACGGGTGAAAACCACACCGCCCACACAACAAACCAAGTTCCGTTTATCCTTGCCAGTTCAAATCCTAAATCATCAATCATAAATCTTAAATCTGCCAACGGCTCCCTAGCCGACATTGCCCCCACCATCCTAGAACTCCTACAAATAAAAAAACCCGACCAAATGACGGGGGGAAGTTTGATACAAAAATAAAATGTCCGACCCGCAGCAGTGGACATTACAACAATGGCTTGCGCCAAAGCGTTCTGTCTAGAACTAAGTCGACGTTAGTCGGCTTTGTTCATTTCACTACTGCGGGTGGGTGACTGGGATCAGCCTTCTTCGACATCAGGGCCAACAGACGGATGACCCCAGCGGTTCGCTGTTGAACCAATGATAGTACCCACATTAACGACTTCTACAGCCATTACGGGAGGCACTTCTTGCTTTGCGGTTTGCGGTTGATCCGGCAAGGTGCCGGCGTTGCTTTGCGTTTCGCTGGCCAAACTGCCTGGCGGACGACGATTATGAACGCACATGTCTCCTCCTCATTCTGCTCGTGGCGGAACCAGGTATTTGGCCCAATCTTTTGGGCCATCACCTTTCGGCGGACCGCGACGATTACGCACCGCGACCAATTCTCGGGCCGTCTGCTCTGACAGCCCATTTTCAACAAGCTCCCGAATTTCTGTATCCATAAAACCAATTTATAGAAAAATTTGGATGCTGTCAAATTCCAAACAATG
>CAYIHW010000090.1:0-3663 GCA_964363335.1 uncultured Candidatus Saccharibacteria bacterium | reverse complement strand
TTCTTCGTTCCTTGGCTTCTTTGGCCCTTGAGGGCCTTACCACACAGACAAAACCGCTTCGCGAAGACCCCAAAGGCCAATTGGGGATTTCTCAGCTCAGGGCAAAAATCCATGTGAGCACGGAGATACTCCGCGACATCACAAGGTTCCACTTGCCCAACCAACTGGTTGATGACGATGCCTCGGGGCACTTCGCCCCCTCTCGCCAAGTTGACACTCGAAGAGTATGACAAACCGTTCTGTTTGCTCATCTTCCCTCTTTTGAGAATTTATTTCCGGCCACCTGTATAAAATTTGGCGCCGAATTTAATTTAAATAGTACTCCTATTTATGGCATTTTGTCAAAGACTAGCCGCTCCTTGGCTAAATGATTAGATTGAATTATACTATCTCTGACTATTCGCTAATCACTAGTACCCACTTATCGGCGCGGTCTTTTTGGTTCCATTAATGATAGCCACTGATATGGTTTTTGTACTGTTGTTCAAACTGCTTGACCGGCAGTCGATTGGCTCTGACAATGCAGACTTAAAATAATGCTTCTATACACATAGTCTTTTTAAAAAATTAGCTGATTTTATTATAATACCGTTTTCGCAGTTTAAATTGTCTTTCTAGAAAGGCAATTTTTTTGTCCTCATAGTCAATAATGGTTTTCTGATTATCCTTACCCCGCATGCGTCCAATGTATTGGATTAGTTTCCCTTCAAAAGAAAATGGAAAAGCGATGATTAAACAGTCAATGTTCGGAATGTCCAGGCCTTCGCCAAAAAACTGGCCGGTTGAAAGAATAGCTTGATAATGTCCGGTGTGAATTTGTTTAAGTTTAATAGCCCGCTTGGCATTAGAATCTTCACCGGAGATTGTAATGATTTCGCATTGGCCTTTTAAGTAAAGGTTTAAAATTTCCAAGTGGTCACGGCGTTCGGAAAGGAATAGAACTTTTTTGCTCTGACTGGTCTGCTCCATAATATCCTTGACGATCATCTGGTTGCGATTAGTGTCAAAACAGATTAGCTTAGCAAGTAGCTGAAAATTATCGGTCGTGAATTTGAAAGGAACTTCCAAATTAGTTTCCCGAACAATAATTTGTGTCTTAACTGGTTTATATGATAAGGTAGCCGTTTCAGCTTTTATTTCTGGAGATTGCTCCATTTGAGCGATAATGTCGCCAATAAACATATAAATCAATGACTCGTCGTTATGCTTGCGCTTGGGAGTTGCAGTTAAGCCATAAATGTATTTTGGGTTAAGCTGGCTTATTACCTCGCGAAAAGTTTTGGCTGGGATATGGTGGCATTCATCTACGATTATGGTTCCGAATTTATTTTGCAGTTCTGTGAAATTATCAACCCTTACCAAAGTCTGCATCATTGCGACAGTGATTTCTTCGCCCGTTTTCTTTTTAACCGAATAATACTGGCCAATATCTTTTTTCGGGATCCCGAGAAACGATTGCATTCGCTCAATCCATTGATCAAGCAATTGTTTACGATGAACTAAAATTAAAGCTGGTAGTTTTCTTTGAGCGATAATCTCAAGGCCAATTATGGTTTTACCGCTGCCTGAAGGGGCGACAATGACTCCGCTATCTACTTCTAAGGCCTTTGTTACGATCGGCTGTTGTGCTGGTAGGAGTTTAATGTTGCTGGTAAATTTTACCTCAGGGATTTGGGGCCGCTTGTCTTTAAGTTGGTAAGCTATTCGGTTATCCCGCAAAAAAGAAATAAGCTGGGTTAAAAATCCTCGTGGCAATAAAATATTATCGCCGTCCTCCTCAAGCAACTTAAAGAATTTTTGAACTTTATAAACAGATTTTCCTAGTCGCTTCTTGGTCAAATATTCAGTGCTAATAAAGTTCAATTTCTCTTTCAAAAAATGGATTAGTTGTGGGGTTAATTTTGAACGATTTAGAACAACTTTGCTGTTTAAAATTAAACTGACCGATGAAACGCCGGATATTTCCGGCGTGAAGCTAATGGGCTTGTTAAATACGTTTGCACAAGCTGTTTCAAGTTCAACAGGTGTGTGCTTATGCATAGTTTGCAAAAAAGTCCACTGATCCGCGTAAGGCTGAAAAAATTCTAGATTTTAAAATAGCGTGTTGTTTAGCCGTGCAGACTGGCCCTGCAAAGGAATAGCAATAAGGTTACCAAATCCTTCCTTTGCTAAATTATCTTGGTTTGGGAATAGTCGGTCAAAACTGATCTCCTTGTCAAACTCTGAAAGTTTTAATGCCCTGCGGATGATTTCCAAAACCGCCTGCCTGCTTTTATAACAAGGGTAAGGCGTTTCAAAGAAAATCCAGACATGACCGCCGTTGCCGGATCTGGACCGTTCGAGGTAGGCATACAAATTAACTTTTTCACATTCACTAATAAAATTTTTACAGTCCTGTTGCCAATTGCTACCATCAAAATCTGCGGCAATAAAATACGAGGTGTTGTCTTGCAGGATCGGGTAGACGCCAATTGCATGCGCGCCGATTAAATGTTTTTTAACAATGTCCGACGTTAAGGGAATCAGCTTTTTATCTTTAAAATCTTTAAATGATCCGCCGGTTAATTTGTATTTATCATAAGCCGTCCAATTAACATCATAAGCCGGGCTGTAATTGGACTGACCGTTTTTCTCCCAGTGCCGGGCATAAACATCCGTCCTGCCCCGGAAGAGCGATTGGTATAAATCAAGCTGTTCTTCGGTTATGGTTTGGATCATATATTTAAATTTCGAAGCAATTTATGGCTTCGTCTTTAAACCAATTTAGAAATTGCGGGATGCTGTCCTCGGCCATCAAATCTTTAACCGCGAAAGTGAAAAGTTCTCCATGGCGCGAAAAATAAATGCCAAGCTTGTTTATTTCGTAGCTGCCGGGCGTGTCCCCGATGCCACCAATTTTGTGGAGTAGAAAGTAACCCACTAACTGATGAAGCATAAGCCTGTCGAATTTTAAGTATTTGGTCGTCTTTATGTCAATCATTACATTGTCAATCAGCAGATCAGCATCCGCGCCCCCGACTAAATTGGATGCATGTCCAAAAGTAGGATTAAGCAAGCATATATTTTTTGCGACAAATATCTCTGGCCTAACCAGGTGGATTAAATTTTCCAGATCGGCTATATCCCCATCATCGGCAACGCCAAAGTTACGATCAAGCCGGCCTTCCCGATAAATTTTATCAAGCTGGGCAAGCAGAATTGTGCTCTTAATCAATTCTCTTGTAATCTGACCTGACTGAAGATAACCAGCATAAAATTGTTTGGCCTCATTTAGAATCACCACTGCTTTATTATACGTTTTTTCATACCAAGAGCGGCCAAAAATGGAATATGATGTTCCCCGCCCAAAGGTTTCGGGAATCTGCCGTACTGTCTGTTCGGCAACCCAGGTTTTGGTTATTGCATTAGGATTCAAACGTTTTAAATAGAACCGCAGCAAGTAATCAAAAGCAGTGCCAACCAACATGTAATTTTTAGTAAGTGGCGGGGCCAACAATGACGTGGCAAAATTAAAATTCGGCAACTCAAAAGTTTCCTGAAATTTTTCCCGCACCTGCTTTACTTTAATGAATGAGGTAAGGCTCATTATGGTATTTTACTCTAAATAAAGGGGTTTATGCAAAAGCCCAAATTCGGGCTGATCTTGGAGAGCTGATCTTGGAG
>CAYIHW010000089.1:0-3682 GCA_964363335.1 uncultured Candidatus Saccharibacteria bacterium | reverse complement strand
ACAATGGCAAAGAGGAATACCATCGCGACCGGACCGACGAAAAAAATTTCCCGTCTGGAAAATTTAATCACCTTCATACACCTCCTTCATCTGATCTTATAGATTAAATTATCAGTTTGTAGACACAAGGTCAACGGATGGATATAATTTAACTACTTATGAATTCTAGCCTCGAGTTAAAATCTAAAATCTCAGATTTCCCCAAACAGCCTGGCGTCTACCAGTTTATTAGTTCAGGTGGGGAAGTCCTTTACGTGGGCAAAGCCAAAAATTTACGCGCCCGGGTCAAGCAATATTTTGGCCGCGATGATAGCCGACCGCAAATTCCTTTTTTAATGGCCGAAGCAGTAAACGTAACTTATACGGTAGTTAATAGTGAGTTGGAAAGCGCGTTTTTGGAAAACACGCTAATAAAACAGCACCACCCCAGATTCAATATTGACCTCAAGGATGATAAGAACTACGCGTTTATTAAAATTGACTATTCCACGGAGATTCCTCAAATCGGCTACTCCCGCATGGTTGAATCACCGTCAAAGATTAAAGATGAGAGATTAAGGATAATGTACTTCGGCCCCTTCACCGCGGCCTACAAAATTCGCAATACTTTAAACTTGGCGCGAAAAATTTTTTCCTTTTGCGCCAATGCTAAAGTAAGCAACCGGCCTTGTTTTTACTACCATATGCACCGCTGCCCCGGCGTGTGCGTCGGAAAAATTAGCTTAAGTGAATACCGGAACCATTTGGAAAAAATTGCCAAGTTTTTACAAGGCGACACGGCCGGCGTGTACAAAAAAATAAAAATCGAAATGCAAACTGCCGCGGCCCATAAATGGTTTGAAACAGCGGCCCGTTTGCGCGATCAGCTTAAGGCTTTAGAACTGCTAAGTGAAAAACAAAATGTTATCTTGGTCAAAAAAGTAGACTGGGATATTATTTCCCAAGCCCAAGACAGCGGCTTTGCGTGCGTGAATTTATTTAAAATCCGCAACGGCAAACTGTTTGATAAAGAAAACTTTGTCTACGAAATTCCGGCTACAGAACTACAAAAAAAGGGCACTACAGAAACCTACAGAACAAAAATTATGCAACGGTTTATGGAACAGTACTACCAAGAAACCAGTTTTATCCCGAAAATTATTTATTCCCAAATAAAAACCGAGAACGAAAAATTAGTCAGCCAAATTTTAAAATCCCGATTTAAAAAAACCGCGGCGCTTATTTTACCGTTCAAAGGCAAGCCCGCGGCCTTAATTAAACTGGGAGCAGCCAACGCCGGCGAGTATTTAAAAACTTGGCTGGCAGACAAAGCCGGCAATCTGGATAAAATTAACCAAGCCCTGGAGCAACTAAAACAAACCTTAAATTTACCCGCCATCCCCAATCGCATAGAATGTTATGATATTTCCAATATTCAAGGCACCAACCCGGTCGGCAGTATGGTGGTTTTTGTTGATGGATTGCCGGCAAAATCCCAGTACCGAAAATTCCGGATAAAAACCAAGCAGACGCCGGACGATTTTGCCATGATGGAGGAAATGCTAAGCCGTCGGCTTGCAAGGATAAAAGATAAAGGATTAGGGATAGCAACATGGCCCACCCCTGATTTAATAGTCATTGATGGAGGGAAAGGACAGCTCAATGCCGCCCTGTCAGTCCTACAAGCCACAAGCTTACAAGCTTTGCCAATTATCGGGCTGGCAAAACGGATTGAGGAAATATTTTTACCCCACAAAGATGAACCGATAATTTTAGGCCATGACCAACCGGCACTCCAACTCCTCCAACGCCTGCGTGACGAAGCTCATCGCTTTGGTATTACCTTCCACCGTCAACTTCGAAGTAAACAGGCTGTAAGATCTGCGCTGGACGACATCCCTGGCGTGGGTTCAAAAACCAAAAAACTACTCAAGACCAAATTTGGCGCAGTGGCGGAAATTAAAAAAACCTCGTTTGACGACCTGTCCACCGTTGTAGGGGAAAAACTTGCGAAACTTATTCAGCAAAATTTATAATTAAGGAATCAACAAAATCGAAAAATCGAAAACTGAATTAATAGACTTGTTGCTTAATAATTTTTTGAAACAAAATATGATATTTCAGACAAAACCGCAGTTTATAAATTTTGATGTTTAACCATAGTTAAGCGGAGAAATTTTTAACAAGGTTTTGGCGAAAGAGCATATTTTGGGCGAAAAATTATTAAGCAATAAGTCTAATATGACTTCTGATATTCCGGCCACCCGACTTTCGGCTTCTGTCGGCTTCATTGACACCAACATCCATTTTCTTGTATAATGGGCAAGCAATTTACTTACTAACCAACCTGTTAAAAACCATATGTTTTCCAGCCCAATTTTCAAGTTTCTCAACATTTTAGTCATGATTTTGCTGATTATTATCATCGCCCTACAAAACAAATCATCCGGTTTGTCTACAGTTTTTGGCGGAGCCGGTAACATTGTGCAGACCAGACGCGGTTTTGATAAATGGCTGTTTTACGCCACCATTGCCTTAGGAATACTTTTTGTCGCCATTAATATTGGTTTTCTGTTTTCTAAATAGACCGCGGATACGCGGATTAAGCCGATATCGCTGATATGCGAATCTGTGTAATCTGCAGTGTCTGTGAATCTGTGAACTAATGAACGGTTTTCCTCACAATTTAATCTCTTACACCAAGGCTGCCACCTTGGGAGCCAAAAAGCTAAAACACCTAAGCCTTTCCCGTTTGCGGAAAGTTTTTTCTTTAATGGGCAAACGGGAAAAAATTGTCCTCTTTAGCCTTTTGGCGGCTGCCATTTTCAGCCTGCTGTGGTCAGGCCGAAATTTTTATTTATCGCGCACCACCCCGACCCCCCATTTTGGCGGTACTTATAGCGAAGGGTTACTTGGCCAGCCGACCTACCTTAATCCCCTGCTGGCGCATCAGGAAACAGAGCTGGCTTTAACGAAACTTATTTTTTCCGGCCTCTATAAATACGGTGCCAATGGCCAGCTGGTCCCGGACTTAGCCGATGACATGCCGCAAATTTCCGCTGACCAAAAACAATACACCATAAATTTAAAGCGCGAAGCCAAATGGCACAATGACAAACCGGTAACTGCCGACGATATTACTTTCACTTTCCAGCTATTAAAAGACCCGGCCTACAAAAGTCCCTTAAGGCCGCTCTGGCAAGCCACCACAGTGGAGAAACTTTCCGATTATAGCGTGAAATTTACTACCAAAGATATTTCCGGCCCCTTTACGGAAAACCTAACCCTGCCCATCCTGCCCAAAAATATTTGGAACAAAGTTGACTCGCAAAATTTTTTGCTGTCAAAATTCAATCTGGAAGCTATTGGCAGCGGCCCCTACTCAATTAAAGAAATTAAAAAACAATTAAGCGGGAAAATTGAACAAATCACCCTGCAGGCCAATAAACAATTCTACGCGGAGCGGCCAAAAATTGATCTGTTAACCATAAAATTTTATGATTCTGAAGAAGATATGCTCAACGCCTTCCACAGCCGGGAAATTTTAGGGTTTGGCTTTATCCCCTTAGGCAGTAGCTTATATTTAGATAAAGAACAAGACAGCGCGCAAATTCTTCAAATCCCTCTGCCACAATACCAAGTGGTATTTTTTAACCTGAATAATAAAATTCTGGCTGACCAAAGCGTGCGCAAAGCCTTATCT
>CAYIHW010000088.1:0-3745 GCA_964363335.1 uncultured Candidatus Saccharibacteria bacterium | reverse complement strand
CCATAGCCACGAGACTGTGGCCAGAACGAACATCAAACCTACGCAAGCAACTTTGGCCTTGGCACTTTTGACAACAAATGTCATTACAACACAGGCCAAAATTCCAAAAAAACAAACCTGCGTTAGGTCGTACACTTCCTTCCTCCTTCCCCGCCTGGGATTTTTGGCCTGTTGGCCGGTATCCCTTTGTGGCGACATCCTATAATAGCAAAGTGATAGGGGATTGTAAAGGCTCAATGTTAGGCGTATAATCCATATAGATTTAAGTTGAAAGATTTAGGATTTAAGTTTGGAGGCAGGGTGAGATACTTGAATCTTTAATCCTTAATCTAAAATCTGATTATGAATAATCTGCAAGACATTATAAATTTGGCAAAAATTGATGGGGGAAAGTTTTTTGTAATAGACGAAACAGGGGAGGCGAAGCTGGTAATTTTGCCTATGGAAGAATATCAGCGGTTGCTTTTGGGAAAATTACAAAAACAAATAGTTGATGTAGAAAATATTAATCGGGAAATTATTAAGGCGCAATTAGATGAGTGGAAAGCAAGCGGAGCGCAGCCCCGTAGCGAACGCAGTTCTGCTACTGGGGTTAACAGGGAAATTCTAAAATCCCAATTGCAGGAAGACCGACCAGTGGTACCGGTACCACAGCAAGTCCATCACACACTCGCGGTTAAGGGTCCAAAAGTAACTCACGCTCCGGCTTTCCCCAGGGTAGACCTGCGAGCCGAAGTAATTGACCCCTCCTTTGACTTTGAAGCACCTAGGGTAGAAATAGACGACTTGTAATACGCTGATAGAAAAATAATTAAGTAAAATTATGGAAAAATATTTTTTCATCTTGACAGGAGTAATACTTCTTGCCGCAGGGTGCCAGAAGGCTGTAATAGAAAATAATCAAACTGCTCCTGCTATTCAAACCGGCAATACCGAAAAGATGAAGGTTAAGGTCTTTGTTATTGCAAATGACAACGGAGAATCGGGCAAGAAAATAGGCTGTGGAGACAGCGTATTGGGTTTAGACAGAGAAGTTGAAAAATCAGCCGCCCCTTTAAAAGCGTCTTTAGAGGCTCTATTGGCTATTAAAGATGACTATATTGGAGAATCGGGTTTATATACTGCTTTGGGAAAGTCTAATTTAAAATTAGATAGCGCTGAAATCAATAATGGAAAAGCAATAATTAAACTGTCCGGCGATTTGGTAATTGGCGGAGTGTGTGATAGCCCCAGGGTTGAAGCGCAAATCCGCGAGACCGCAATGCAGTTTAGCACCGTAAAATCCGCGGACATTTTACTGAATGGTAAAACCTTGAGCTCATATTTGTCTGACAAAGGAGAGACGGTAACAATAAAAGTGTTTTTTGTTCCAAAGGGAAGCAATCAATTACAGTGTGATGATGTCGTAGCTGTAAATCGGACTGTGGCAAAAAATGTCAAAATAGGAACGGTCGCGTTAGAAGAATTATTAAAAGGGCCGACAGAACAAGAACAAAAGTTAGGGTATATAACGCAAATACCGATTGGCAGTAAATTGAATTATTTAACCGTTAGAAATGGCGAGGCGAGAGCTGACTTTAATCAGGCCACGGAAATGGGCGGAGGCAGTTGCGCTCAAGGCATTATTACTACCCAAATCCGTAAGACTTTGTTGCAGTTTGCAACTGTAAAAACCGTAAAACTCTCCATTGATGGTAGAACAGAAAATATTTTTCAGCCGTAAGTTGTGCATTTGTTGAGTTGGCTGAGAATGATACAGCACCGGCTGGTTTGACAAAGATGCCAAATAACTTTAAAATGTATATTGTTCGCCTAAATAATATTTTGGCGGATGTTTAATGAAAATAATTAATTTTTGCTCTGGATTCCAAACCTTGATGTCAGAAATCGGGGTGCGAAAAAAAGAGATAAACCCTTGGTTTTGTGCCCATAGTCCGCCAGTTGGCGGAGATCAGGCATAAAACTTAGGGTTTCTCGAGCAAAATCTCTCCCGACGAGTCGGGAGAAAAGAAAGGTTTAAAACAATGGCAGATAAATTTGACCGTAGCAAAACGCACGTCAACGTCGGCACCATTGGTCACGTCGACCACGGCAAAACCACATTGACCGCCGCGATTACTACTGTGCTTGCCAAAACTGGCGGCGCAAAAGCCAGAGCATATGACTCTATTGACAATGCTCCGGAAGAAAAAGCCCGTGGTATCACCATTAATACCGCTCACGTAGAATACGAGAGCGCCAAGAGACACTACGCTCACGTAGACTGTCCGGGACACGCTGACTATATCAAGAACATGATTACCGGTGCCGCTCAAATGGATGGTGCTATTTTGGTAGTATCCGCAGCGGATGGGCCCATGCCTCAGACTCGTGAACACATTCTGTTAGCTCGCCAAGTCGGTGTGCCTTACATTGTGGTTTACATGAACAAGTGCGATATGGTGCAAGATAAAGAATTGTTAGACTTGGTCGAAGAAGAAATTCGCGACCTTTTGACTAAATATGAATTCCCTGGCAAAGACACCCCGATTATTCGCGGCAGTGCCTTAAAAGCTTTGGAAGGGGACGTGGAGTATGAAAAAACTATTACCGATCTTGTCGGTATTTTGGATTCTTACATCCCGGATCCGGTTCGTGAAATCGATAAGCCGTTTTTGATGCCGATTGAAGATATTTTCTCCATTGAAGGCAGAGGAACTGTGGTTACCGGAAGAATTGAACGCGGTCAGGTTAAGATTAACGAAGAAATCGAAATTGTCGGTCTTAAGCCAACGCAAAAGACTGTTGTTACCGGTATTGAAATGTTCAACAAGCAGCTGGACAGCGGTATGGCTGGCGACAACGCCGGTATTTTGCTTCGCGGTACCAAGAAAGATGAAGTGGAACGCGGACAAGTATTGTGCAAGCCGGGAACTATTAACCCGCACACCGAGTTCGAAACTGAAATTTATGTTTTGACTAAAGAAGAAGGCGGACGCCACACCCCTTTCTTTAAGGGTTATAAGCCGCAATTCTACATTCGCACCACAGACGTAACCGGTGACATAACTTTGCCCGAAGGTCAGGAAATGGTTATGCCTGGCGACACCGTAAAATTAACAGTTAAATTAATTACCCCAGTCGCTTTGGAAGAAAAAGGCAAATTCGCTATCCGCGAAGGTGGCCATACCGTAGGCGCTGGCGTCGTCACTAAAATCATAAAATAGCTTCTAGCTGTTAGCTACTAGTTTATAGAAATACAAAATCCCGCTCTTACAAAGAGCGGGATTTTGACATTTTTAGCAGTTGATAGTAGAATAAAAATATGAAATCTCGCTACAAAAAAGTTTATAATTTTTCCGCAATTATAGAAAAAGACGAAAGCGGTTACTATTTTGCCCAAGTGCCAGCTTTAAAAAGCTGTTACACGCAGGCAAAAACTCTGCCGGAATTATATAAAAGAATTCCGGAAGTAATTTCTTTGTGTTTGGAAGCGGAAAAGGAACTATTCGGTAGTCATATTACACAGAATGAATTTGTCGGCGTGCAAAATTTTGAGTTTGCCAAATAATTATGCCTAAGTTAAATCCGGTATCAGGTAAACAAATGATGAAGATTTTGTTGATACTTGGTTTTGAATTAATTAGGACGAGAGGCAGTCATCACTATTTCTTTAATCCTTTATCAAAGAAAACCGCTAGCGTGCCCGTACACCGCAACGAAACGTTGGGTATTGGTTTGTTAAAATCCATTTTACGCGATATTA
>CAYIHW010000087.1:0-3885 GCA_964363335.1 uncultured Candidatus Saccharibacteria bacterium | reverse complement strand
CGCCATTCTTTAGCGCACCTTTTGGCCGCGGCGGTGATTAAATTGTATCCGGGCACTAAGCGCACTATTGGTCCCGCAATTGATAACGGTTTTTACTACGACTTTGAATTTAAAGAGCCCATCACGGAAAAAGATTTGCCGAAAATCGAAAAAGAAATGAAAAAACTTCTAAAGTCTTGGAAGTCTTTTGAAGGAAGAGAAATTTCCGCCCAAGCAGCGCGGGAAATTTTTAAAGACAACCCCTACAAGCTTGAGCTCATAGAAGAGTTTTCCAAAGACGGACAAACATTGACTATGTATAAGTCCAGCGAATATTTTGAAGATTTATGCCGCGGCGGGCACGCGGACGATATGTCCGAAATTGACCCGGAGTCTTTCAAGCTTTCTAAAATAGCCGGAGCGTATTGGCGCGGGGATGAAAAGAACGCAATGCTCACTCGCGTATATGGTTTGGCTTTTGAGTCAAAAGAAAAACTTGATGAGTATTTGAAAATGATTGGGGAAGCGGAAAAAAGAGACCATAAAATTTTGGGCCCAAAATTAGATTTATTTGTATTTTCTGAGTTAGTGGGAACCGGTTTGCCGTTGTGGACTCCTAAAGGCACTTTAGTTCGCGATTTGTTGGATGATTATGTTTGGAAATTACGGAAACAAATAGGCTATCAAAAAGTTGAAATCCCTCACATCACCAAAAAAGATTTGTACGAAACCAGTGGTCATTGGGCTAAGTTCAAAGAGGATTTATTTAGAATCAACACGCGCGAAGGTCATGAATTTGCCATGAAGCCAATGAACTGCCCGCACCACACGCAAATATTCGCCCGTAAGCAATTTAGTTATCGGGAAATGCCACAAAGATACGCAAACACCACAATGGTTTACCGCGATGAGCAGTCGGGCGAACTCTCCGGGTTGGCGCGCGTACGAAGCATAACCCAAGACGATGCTCATGTGTTCTGTAGATTTGGCCAAGTTAAGCACGAGCTGGGAGCAATTTGGGATAAGGTTGTAGTTCCGTTTTATCAGTCTTTTGGTTTTGAATTACGTTTACGTTTATCGCTTCACGATCCTAAACAACCGGAAAAATATTTGGGCGGACTTGAACGATGGGCTCAGGCAGAAGGCATGCTTAGGGAGTTGGCTTTAGAACGCAGTATGGAATTTTACGAAGCTCAAGGCGAAGCCGCTTTTTACGGCCCGAAGTTGGATTTTATGGCAAAAGATTCTATGGGCCGGGAATGGCAAGTTGCCACCATTCAGTTGGATATGAATATGCCCGAGAAATTTGATCTAATTTGTATTAACGAACAAGGAGAAAAAGAACGTGTCGTTATGCTCCATGCGGCCATAATGGGTGCTATTGAAAGATTCTTATCTATATTAATAGAACACACCGCCGGTGCTTTTCCGTTGTGGCTGTCCCCTGTCCAAATAAGTATTTTACCGATTTCCGAAAACCAGACTGCTTATGCCGGGGAAATTTATGAAAAGTTAATTTCTTCAAACGAAGACTGGCGCATTGAAGTTGATGCCCGGGGTGAATCCATTGGCAAAAAAATTCGCGAATCCAGTATCCAAAAAGTCCCTTACCAAATAATTATCGGGCAAAAGGAATTAGATGCAAAATTGATTGCCGTTCGCACTCGCGAAGGCCAAGATTTGGGGCAAATGAGTTTGGGAGATTTTATAAAGAAAATTGAAACTGAAATTAAAGAAAAGAAATAGACCACGGATTACGTTAGGTTAAAATTCTCGCCCCATTTTCCGTAATCGCAATCGTGTGTTCAAAGTGAGCGGACAGACCGCCGTCGGCAGTGCGAATGGTCCAGCCATCCGGGTCAGAGGTGATAAAGTATTCTCCTGTTGTCAACATTGGTTCAATGGCTATAACCATGCCGGGTTTTAAAAGTTCTCCGGTATTTTTTTTACCAAAGCAAGGCACTGCCGGATCTTCGTGGACATCGTAGCCAACACCATGGCCTACTAAATCCCGCACAGCGCTAAAGCCGGCGTCTTCCGCGGTTTTTTGGATATTGTAGCCAATATCCCCTGTTTTTTTCCCCGGACCAGCTTCTTTAATGGCCAAATTCAAACATTTTTTTGTTGTATCCATTAGTTTTTTTGCTGTCTCGGAAATTTCGCCAACCGCTACAGTTACGGCATGGTCGGTGTAAAGTTCCTTGTATTCCATGCCAATGTCCAGCCCGACAATGTCGCCAGTTTTCAAAATAGTATCTTGTGATGGAATCCCGTGAACTACTACGTCGTTAATGGAAGTACACAGTCCGGCCGGAAAAGGATTTTGTTTTGGACCATAATTTTTAAAACTCGGCCGCCCGCCGGCTTGGTAGATTAATTTTTCCGCGAACTCATTCAAATCCCCGGTGGTTACGCCAGGCTTAACCATTGCGGCGGTTTGCAACAAAATATCGTGAAGGATGACCCCGCCTTCCGCGATGATATTTATTTCCGCTTGAGTTTTAATCAGTCCCTTTTTTCCGCCAGAGGCGGACCCGCCTTTGGCGGGCATGTTCTTATTCATATTTAGCTAAAATTTTCAATAATCTTTTTTTGGCTTGGGCAATGGTTCCGACCGTGGAAATTTTTGTGTGTGGGTAGAATTTTTTAAAAAAGTGGATTACTTCCGTAATATTTTTCTTATAATAATCAATTCGGTTCTTTAGCGCTTTGTCGTTGTCGTCCGGCCGTTTGGAAAATTTTCCTTTAAAGTACTCTTTGCGCCCTGTCATGCGCTTAATGGTCTCATTTAAAGGGATGGAAAGATAAATAAATAACACCTTAGTTCTCTTCTCCTCTTTTAGCCACTTTGCTACTAGCTTGGCTTCCCCAATCATTTTTGGCGTGCCATTTAACAGCAACCCTTGAGTTTTAGGAACATTATGTATTTGGCCGCGCAATAATTGCCGAACCAACTCCGTGGGTGTGAGTTTGCCTTTGTTTAAAGTTTCATCCAGGCGATATTTTTTTCTCATTGTCGGATTTTCAGAAATGGAGCGCAATTCGCGCCCCATATCAAGGTTGTACATTTTAAATTTTTTCGCGATAAAAGCGCCGTGCGTGGCCTTGCCGGCCGCCGGGTCGCCTAAGAGGATGATATTTAGAGGTTGTTTAGGCGCTTTCATTTGAGTATTAAATTTCTAAAGATTGATAGATTTTTTGTGTAACTTCTTCCACGTTTGGAGCGCCGTCAATTTCCACAAAATGGGTGTTGCTTTTTAGATAATCCAAAACCGGCATGGTATCTTTTTTATATTGATCCAGGCGAAATTTAATTTTTTCGGGCGTGTCGTCGGCGCGGTTTTCAATTTGTGCCCGTTTTAGAAGGCGGGACATGGTTTCTTCTTCCGGCAAGCTAATATATAGAGTGGCTAAATTAGTTTTCCCTTGTTTGCGCAAATACTCCATTATATGTTCGGCTTGAGCAACCCGTCTTGGTATCCCGTCAAAAATTATGCCGGTGTCCCGCGGTATTTGCGCCAAGCGGCTGTCCACAACTTCGTATAGTTGCTCGTCGGTAAGCAGTACCCCTTGGTCAACTAAATCTTTAGTTTTTTTGCCTAAATCCGTATCTTCTTTGGCTACAGCGCGCAGAATTCCGCCCATTTCCCAGTGGAAAAAATTTAGTTTGACGGCTAAAATTTTTGCCTGTGTGCCTTTGCCGGACCCTTGCGGGCCGATTAGAAAAATTGCATTTAATTTTACCCCGTTAGTCATATAAGTAGTTTTTATTTAAGTTTAATTGCCCGTTTTGTCTAACGGGGTGAATATAGCATTAATTTTAGCTGATTTTCGAAGATTTATCAACCCCGAGACTTATCCAATGCCAGATGATACCTCCACCACCACCCATGCCTTATGCCAGAT
>CAYIHW010000086.1:0-4005 GCA_964363335.1 uncultured Candidatus Saccharibacteria bacterium | reverse complement strand
GTTGGCGCAGTTTATTCAAAATTCAGGACTTAAAATGGGTGCAAATGATTTAAGTTTCCCGGCCATTGTGGCTAGTGGTGTCAACGCGGCAGTTCCGCACCACACTCCATCAAATAAACGATTAAAAGCAGGGGAAAGTATTATTTTAGATTTTGGATTTAAGTATAAAAATTATTGCAGTGATTTTACTCGGACGGTGTTTTTAAAAAAAGTTCAGCCAAAATTGGAAGTTGCTTATAACCAGGTAGAAAAAGCTTATTTGGGATCAATGGAATATATTGAAGGCAGCCTTCTGGGGCAGCCCCAGAAGGCTGCCTTCAAGGGGGTAAAAGCCGGCGATGTTTACCAAAAAGCTGTGGATATTTTAGCGGAAAAAAAGTTAGACAGATATTTTATTCATTCCCTAGGCCACGGTACAGGGCTGGAAATTCATGAATTGCCGAATTTGTCGCCAAATTCCAAAGACATTTTGGCAAACGGCATGGTGTTCAGCATTGAGCCGGGAGTTTACCTGCCAAAATTAGGCGGCATAAGAATTGAAGACTTGGTTTATTTAAAAGACGGCAGGGTGGAAAAGTTTATTAAAGTTTCTACGACACTTAAAGATAATATTTTATAAATTAAGATTTTTTTTGAATAAATTTATGATTAAATCAAACCATGAAGGATTTGCGGTAAATAAAGAGATGATTGGTCGGCTTGAAAAAGAATATAGGCCTATACTTGCCAGACTCGAGGCTTTGCAATTACAGTACCAAGAATTAATTACGGAACTACAAAAAGCTGCTTCTGTCGGAGAAGAAGCCAGAGCGGAACTCGGAGACTCTCTAAGTGTTGCATTAGAACAGAGCAGGAAGGCTATGGCTATGGATAATTTGGCCTTAATACAAGATCGAAAGCTTATATCTGAACCGTCAGGTGAAAATTTAGATGCAATTAGTTTGGCCAACAAAAGGAACGCTGTTCCTGATGAGCAAAAAGAAATTCAGATGATTTTACATATTCCAAAAGACATTCAGGCAAATTACGATCAACTTATTGTTTCTGCCGAGAGGGGTACTGACATAGGTGATTTTATAAAAATTTCTGTTGAGCAGGCAGAAAAGCAGCTTGCAAAATTTCAAGCATTTTTAAAAATCCAATAATCAACTTTGAAAGTATGAAATATTTTAAAAAACAATTAAAAAATGGACTAACCATAATCGAAGTGCCTTCCCATGACGCGGAAAGCGTAGTCGTGGATTTTTTTGTGAAAACCGGAAGTAGAAGCGAGAATGAAAAAGAAAGCGGGATTTCCCACTTTTTAGAACACTTTTTGTTTAAAGGCACAAAAAAATATCCCACCGCGCTGGCGATTTCTTCCATTGTGGATTCCATTGGCGGGGAAATGAATGCCAATACCGGCAAAGAACATACCCAGTTTTATATTAAAGCCGCCAGCCAGCATTTGGAGTTAATTTTTGAACTGCTTTCAGACATGATCCAAAATCCGTTACTTGACGCGGTGGAGTTGGAAAAAGAAAAAGGCGTAATTGTGGAAGAGATCAATATGTACAAAGACACGCCAATGTACGAAATTGAAAATATTTTGGAAAATGCCATGTGGCCGAACGAGCCGCTCGGCCGGGACATTGCCGGCACCAAAGACACTGTAACAAAATTTACCACCGGAATGTTCGCCGATTATATAAATAGGCATTATCAAGCTCCAAATATGATTTTAGGGATTTCGGGCAAGTATGACAAGAAAAAGTTCTCGACTCTTATAAAAAAGTACTGGCTGACTTTCCCAAAAAAGAAATTTCACGGCTGGGAAAAAGCCAAAGACAAGCAAATTGAGCCTCGGTTAAGTTTGCAGTTTAAAGAAACCGAGCAAGCTCACGTATCATTTGGGTTTAAAGGGTTGCCTTATGGCGACAAACGCAATGCCGCGCAAACTGTGCTAGCGGCCGTGCTTTCCGGCGGTATGTCTGGTCGGCTGTTTACCGAAGTTCGAGAAAAAAGGGGATTGGCATATTATGTTTCGGCCTCGGGTTCAGCTTATCAGGATACCGGCGTATTTGGCGTGCGCGCCGGAGTGCAGGTGGCTAAAATTGAAGAGGCCATAAAAGTTATTTTGGCGGAATTAAAAAAAGTTACAAACAGTCTTGTCGGAATTGAAGAGTTAAAAAAAGCCAAAGAGTATTTAAAAGGTAGAACCATTTTAGCGTTAGAGGATAATCAGGTAAGGCTTGATTGGTTTGTGGAAGCCGAAGCGTTTAAACCGAAAATTTTAATGCCCCAGGAAGTCTTTAAAAAAATTGACGCGGTTACGGCTAAAGAAATTCAAAAAGTGGCGCAAGATTTATTTCAGAAAAAAAATATGAGTTTAGCCATTATCGGTCCGTATAAAAATGAACAAAACTTCAAGGCCTTGTTAAAAATTTAAATTGCGCTAATGGAATACGCTTCCCCGGAGCCAGACAATGAAATATTGCAATGTTGCGACGAGTTTGGCAAGCCCACAATTGGGCGAGTTAGAAGCGAAGTCCATATTCAGCCATTAAATTTTTGGCATATGACCACTGGAATATATATTGTAAATCCGGAAGGTTGGATTTTGTGTTCCAAACGGTCCGAAAAATTAAATCAAAACCCAGGCCGTTGGCAAATGGCGTTTGGCGGACACATTAAACATTTGCAAACGCCGTTACAAAACGCAGGTTCCGAGTTGGAAGAAGAAGTTGGTTTATCAGTTTTGCCGGAAGATTTGTATTTTTTAGACACCAGAAAAAACCCCAACTTTAAGCATTTTACTTGGCTGTATGTGTATATGTTTGAAGGCAGGAAGTCGGATATAAAATTTAATGACGGGGAAATAGAAAAAGTGGAGTGGCGGGATATGTTGGAGGCTTTGCAGGATGGCCAAAAAAATCCGCAGAACTGGGCTTCTCTTTGTTATTTAGAAACCCAAGATAAAATAACTCAATGGCTAAAAACCAAATAAAATTTAATATCGGTTGTCATGTCAGTATTGCCGGGGGAGTATGGAATGCGCCAAAAAGCGCTCATGATTTGGGCTGCGAAACTTTTCAAATTTTTACTCGCAGTCCGCAAGGCGGACCGGCGCCGGAACTAACCCCTGAGGTGATCGCGAAGTTTAAAGCAGAGATGGAAAAACATCAATTTACTGATTTTGTCGTGCATTGCCCTTATTACATAAATTTTGGTTCCGGTAAGTCTCAGACTTATCATTCATCCATTTCAATCGTCAGGGGAGAGTTGGAACGCACGAGCCTGCTTGGCGGGCAGTTTGTTATGTTCCATACAGGTAGTGGCAAAGATCTGGGTAAAGCTAAGGCCATTTTACAGGCGCAAGAGGGTTTAAAAAAAGTTTTGGATGGCTATAAAGGGCAGGCAAAATTGTTAATAGAAATTGCGGCCGGGGCCGGGGAAATTTTGGGAGATACTTTTGAGGAGGTGGCCGAACTTATGGAGCCTTTAAAGAAGCACCCCGGTTTTGGCGGGGTATGTTTTGACACCCAGCATGCTTGGGCTAGTGGATATGATGTATCAAAAAAAGATTGGATAAAGCAATTTGGCAATGTAATTGGCTTAGAATGGCTTAAAATGAGCCATATTAACGACTCTAAGGTAGAATTGGGCTCACACAAAGACCGCCACGAACATATTGGCGAAGGGCTTATTGGAAAGAAGGGTTTTGGCGGATTTTTGGGGGCTTTATCATGCCTCAGTACCCTCTCTCCCCCTCTCCGCCAGCCGGCGGATCGGGGCACTCTCCCCCCAGGGGGGGAGAGTAATAATGTTGCCTACGGCGCTATGCCCTTGATTTTAGAAACCGAGCATGATAAAGTCAAAGCAGATATTAAAATTTTAAAGTCTTTGAGGGATAACCTTAAGAAATAAAAATACTTATATGAACAGAAACGTAGAAGCGGGGCCATTAGCAGTGAGTGATAAATATTCATTAGCCTTCGAAGTCGGACATGAATTTTTGAGACAGTT
>CAYIHW010000085.1:0-4041 GCA_964363335.1 uncultured Candidatus Saccharibacteria bacterium | reverse complement strand
AATTTTTTCAAACGATTCAAACATTTTGACATCCCCTTGCTCGCCACCACCTTACTACTGTCACTGGCGGGCATTGCTATTTTATACAGCACCACATTGTCGGAAAACAGCAACTCGCTATTTTATCGCCAGGTGCTGATTTTAGGCGTTGGCATGATTATCTCTATGTTTTTGAGCGTTTTAGATTACCACACGTTAGCCAAAGCCAACCGGATTATTTATGTTGTTTTTATTTTACTGCTCCTTTACTTAGAAATTTTTGGCTCCGTAATTCGAGGCGGTAAACGCTGGCTGGATTTAGGTTTTTTTAGTTTTCAACCGGCGGAGTTTGTTAAACTCGTAGTAATTTTTGGGCTGGCCCGGTTGCTCTATTTAAAACGCGGACAAATTAATTCCTTTAAAACCTTAATATGGTCATTTACTTACGCGCTAGTACCCGCCGGACTGGTAATTCTAGAGCCGGACTTAGGTTCAGCCATAATTATTTTAGGTTTATGGCTGGGTATTATTTTGCTAAGCCCGATTAAGAAAAAGTTTTTGGCCATAATGTTTATTTCTTTTTTAGCGGTGGCGGGATTAAGCTGGAAATTTTTTTTAAAGGATTTTCAGAAAGACCGGATTATGGTTTTTATTGACCCGAAACTGGATCCGCGCGGCAAAGGATACAACGTACGGCAAGCCACCATTGCCGTCGGTAGCGGCCAATTTACCGGAAGGGGATTAGGTAAGGGCGTGCAAAGCCAGCACAAATTTTTGCCGGAGCGGCAAACGGATTTTATTTTCGCGGCCGGCAGCGAAGAAATCGGCTTTATTGGATCTTTCTCCCTGCTCGGCCTTTATTTCTTTTTATTTTTTCGAATTTTGAAAGTGATGAAAAAAGCCAAAGATGACCCGGGTATGTATATTGCCGGCGGCGTATTATTTTTTTTCTTTTTCCATGTTATAATTAACATTGGCATGAATATTGGCCTACTGCCGGTAACCGGCATCCCGTTGCCATTTGTTAGTGCCGGCGGCAGTTCGCTGATTGTTAGCTTAATGGCTTTGGGGGTGGTACAAAACATCGCGGTGCAATCCAAGGCTTTGCGGTTTTAATTTTTATCTGATAAAATAATTATATGAGTAATAACATCCCCGCTAAGAGCGGAAAAAATCAGGATTTCAAAAAAATTGTGGAATGGCTGGGAATTATTTTAAAATGCCCCATCTGTTCCGCGAAATACGACTTGGGCAAAACCCAGGTAATTGAAAGCGAACAGGATGACGCTTATAACGAAGCCCGAATCTTAATTCATTCCGACTGCGCCAAATGCAAAAGTTCGGTAATGTTTAATGTTGAAATCCGCGGACCGGAAGTGTTCAGTGTGGGCGTAGTAACCGATTTAACCGGCAAAGACAGCGCCAAATTCAAAAAACTTGAACCAATCCACGTTAACGAAATTATCGGTATCCATAAAGAATTAAAAACTTTTAAAGGCGACTTTATTTCCGCCTTAACGCAAAAATAGTTTGTTCAACCCTATTACTTATAGCAACTGATCACTGGCCCCCGCGGGGAATTAATTTTATTAGCGATCGTTTTGCAAGACCGGCCATTAGGCCTAAGCGGTCCGCCTCAGGCGGAAGCTAATACAGGTTTCCATACCTCGTCCGCCTAAGGCGGACTGCAAAATGCAGATAACTCCTTGCAGTAATACCTCGGAGTTCTACTACGAGGAACCTTTATTTTAAACCGAATATCTAGAAGCTATATTTTGTTTTTAAAAAGTCCAGAAATAACTTTTTCCAAATTATGATATTTAGACCATAATTTTAAAGCTTGCGTCCTTTGTTTTGCGTGAACTTTATAACCCTTATCATCCAATCCCAACACTGGTTTATGCAACACGGTTAAAATTTCTTTTAAATCTTCCAGTTGGGTTTCTGAATATCCAACTTTTAAAGAATATTTGGTATAAGCTTGTCTGAATAAAAAATGCGCTAGCTCATGGGCGACTACCCGCTTAACTTTATCTGGGGTTTTAAATTTATAAGATACGCTAATGCAACCTTTTTCAAAATCATCCATTGAGTAAGGGCTGGAATTTAAGTAGCAAATAAGTCTGCTTGGAATTTTGGCTTTGGAGTAGATTTTAAGTAGTCCTTTGTAAAAGTATTTTTCTGAAGGTTGCCAGTATTTTTTAAATTCAATGGCTTGAAATTTGCATTCTTTCTTTTTATGTTCGGTAATCCGAAATTTTACCGGAAAAATCATGCCAAACATTGTTTTGGCTTTAATTAATCTACCCCAGCATCTTTTATCAACAGATTTGTTATATTCAAAAATTATCATTTTGTTTATTTAAGTAAGGGGGGCGGAAGCAAATGGATGCCGCCGCCCCCGGTTGATGATCCTGCTACTCGTCGGGGTCGCAGTCGCAGATCATTCCGCTTGTCTCGCTTTGCACCTTGCAACCGGTAACCGGTGCAGGGGCTTCGAGATTTGAACCCGTGTATTTCCGGGCAAACAGCTCTTGCGCGTTCATGGCTTATCCTCCTTTCTTTAAGAATTGGCCAAGTAATTCGTCTGCACCGGCGCACAGCCAGTGCAATCTACAGCCTCCGCCGCAAAGAGTCCAATGCTCGCATTCTACGCAACGTTGGTTTGGGCATGTTCCCATTCCTTTGTAGAAGCTAGCCAGATCCGGGCGGTTTCTAAAAGCATAGTAGCCCTCTCCATCAGAAAAATCAATGCCAAGTGTTCCCAGCGGATTCTCGCACAGGTGGTTACAGGCAAGCAGATTACCGGTTGGATCAAAGATAAGGCCGCTACCGTTGATCATCTGACAACCGGAACTTAGGTGGTTTCCATCCCTCAGTTGTTGGATAAAGCCTTCCGGGAAATGGCAAAAAGGTATGGATACCTTAATGCAAAAGTTCAAGCCCGACTGGACGAGTACCGGGTATGCTGACATTAGAAATGCAGCAATTTTTGGACAATTGGGAAAGTTGCCCGGCTCAAGCCCACCTTTTAGCATTACCGGCCGTTCAGTGTCTACTGAAAAGTATTGTACTCCGCTTGCCTTGACCGCTTCGACAATCTCAGCAAAATTCTGCATGGTACTCTCGCATGCAGTAATTGAGACTTCGTGCGGGATTCCGCTGTCTTCTATATTGCGGATTGCCCGCGTGACTTTCGAAAATGCTGAGGATGAGCCAGTTCCCTCTAAGTAAGCCAAGGGACTGCCACCCTTAAGAGATGTCATTATGCCTGAGACTCCCGCATTAATTGTTTGCTTGAGAAATCCGACGTCCGCGAATTTGATGGAGTTGGTCACAAGCGCGACTTTCGCTCCAGCTTCTTTCAATAGCCTTGTCATTTTCCAAAACTCGGGGTGGATTGTAGGTTCTCCGCCGATAAGCGCAACTCGTCCTATTGGCAGGCCTGAAAGCACATAAACGATTTGCGAAAACGTTTTCATGCTCATGTTTGAGGTTTGAGCGAACTGTGTTGATGCCGCGTAGCACCACTTGCATCTTAGGTTACACGCCCGATTTAAAGTAATCCAAGCATTGAACCGGCTTGGTAAACTCATTGACTCCTCCAATTAGGTAGACAATAACAGTATATTCTTAAGATATAAAATTACAACACTTAGTTAAGAATTATAAAAATTTACGCTTATCCCAAAGGGAACGCGTTTATATTTAACTGGGGAGCATTTTTTTACAATTTATGTTAAAATTTAATTATGAAATGTATTTTTTGCGATATTATAAATAATAGGGCAGAGGGTTTAAAGGTTTGGGAAGATAAAAATTTTATTCTGCTTCTTGATGTTAAGCCCATAAACCCCGGACATTTGTTACTAATACCAAAAAAACACGCGCCCGATGTTTTTAATCTGCCTAATGACCAGTACGTCAGTCTTTTTGTGCTCGCAAAAAAAGCCACACAAATTTTAAAACGCATTTCCGGCGCAAAGCGAATAGGTTTAGCAATAGAGGGTTTTGGGGTCGATCATATTCATATCCACCTGGTTCCAGTGAACAAGGGCAATG
>CAYIHW010000084.1:0-4084 GCA_964363335.1 uncultured Candidatus Saccharibacteria bacterium | reverse complement strand
TCCCTCCTTAGGGATATAAGACATAATATAACACAAGTCCTTTGGTAAAGAAAGGTCATATAACAGGTCATATAACAATGGGCATCATTGTAAAATACAATGATGCCCATTGTTTAGTGTCGCACTCTGGTTGGCAATTGTCATTTGGTGCGTTGGATTTTTTGATTTTAAAGCCTTCCCTTGATTTGTGTGTTAAGCGGATTTTTTGTATACTTTAAGCAAATAAGATTAATATTAAGTTAAAATATATGCCAGAAATTAATCCAGGGTTTACAGAAGAGGGTGCCAATGGAGGGGAAATTCAAATAAAGCCAGAGAGTGCCTTAGGTGCTTTAAATGTAGCGGCAGAAAAAAGTCGGCGAGAAAAATCCGCAGCCTTAAAGAATTTTGCGGCACAAGCTGCTAAAAGTTATAAGGGTCATAAAGATTTAGATTCAATAATTCGTTTTCAAGGAGGTTCCCATGCCAATGCAAATCCGGAGTATCAGCATCAAGAATGGGAAAGATATAATCAAGAACTAAATGACCTAGGAAGCCAAATTAGAGCCCAAACAAGCCTGATTGAATCTCAGGAAGCAGAATTAAAAAAATCCTTATTAGAATTGGAAATTAATGATCCAGAAAGTCATGATCTGGCTCAAGCCGCTACGGCTGAAATTCAAAAAGGAAAAGAAGTTTTGACGGAAATGAAGAAGAAATTAAATGAACTAAATGTAAAAATTCGGTATGATTTAGTTGAAAGGCAAAAAAAATCTCAACAAGAGCAAGAAGCGGTAAGCAGAGATTATAAGAAATTTGTTATAGATGAGTTTTTAAAAATTGTAGAAAATCCTAAGGCTTTTACCGAAGGAGTGGACGAGAATGAACTCGAGGAATCGATAGGGCCTGATTTGACAAGACTTATTAAAAGTCAGGCGCCGTTGCTTAAAGGCGTATCAAGGCAAGAATTGGAAAGAGCGTTGGATGAGGAGTTTGAGGGATTGAAAGACAAAAATACCTGGGACGATGAAACAGAGTTTATAGATAATATTAGGACTGAGTTTGCAAAACTTCAGCAGGAATTATTGGAGCAATTGGCAGAAAAAGAAGCATTCATGCATAGGCAAACTCCAGAGTCTCAGAAGGTTTTTGGCCAGTGGGATATTGATCTTGCGGAAGCCAAAAACTTACTTGAAGAAAAGCTTTGGTTTAATAAAGAAGAAAGAACACAAATAGCCCGAAGACAAGCTTCGGAGCTAATTCAAGCAGTAAGATCAAGTTTGGATGAGTTTATAAACTCATTGATAGATATAAATAACAGAATGACAACTCTATTTGCAGACGCAACCTTAAACAAAAATGGTCAAAGATTTTTACCTCATCCTAGAAATATGTATACTCAAAGATCTTTGAGCTCTGCTTCAGGATATAGTGATACGGCTAAAGTAAAAGCCATGGAAGTAGAAAAGGCAAATCTGAAAAATGGAATAATTGAAGCAAGGGCAGATTTAGACTCAAAAATACAGGCTCTTTATGCAGAGGTTAGTAAATATAAAAAAGAAAAAGGCCTGTAATTATTTTATTAGCGACGTAGAGCGAAACCGGCCATTTATGGCCGAGCGAGCCGAGGAGCTAATACAGGTTCAATACCTCGGAGCTCTGCTCCGAAATGATAGTTGTTCCTGCAGTAATACCTCGTCAGCTCTGCTGCGAGGAACCTTTATTAGCGACGTAGAGTGTTACAATGGGCATCATTGCACAGTGCAATGATGCCCATTGTTTGATTGTCGTAGGCGTGATAAAATTATGCAACAATGAAGAAAAAAGCTATTAAAAAGAAAAAAGCATTAATTGCGCAAAACCCTCTCTCCCTCCGACAAAAGCTGAGGCACTCTCCCCCTCGCACCCTCTCTGTCCTTGCAGGACATCTCCCCCAAAGGGGGAGAAAAATATCGAAAAGCTATGGGGAGAGTAAAAAGGTGCTGATCGCGCTATCGGGCGGAATTGATTCCGCTGTTTCAGCGTATCTTTTACAGAAGCAAGGCTACCAAGTTGAGGCGGCATTTATGAAAAATTGGTCTTCCACCACCGGGTTAATTAATAACGAATGTCCGTGGCTGGCAGACAGGCAAGAGGCTTTGCGCGTTGCCGCTTTTTTGGGTATTCCACTCCATACTTTGAATTTTGAAAAGCAGTACCAAAAAAATGTGATGAATTATTTTTTTGAAGAATACAAAACCGGTCGAACACCGAATCCGGATGTGATGTGCAATAAAGAAATTAAATTTAAATTGTTGTACAATTGGGCCATAAAAAATGGGTTTGATTTTTTGGCTACGGGACATTATTCTCAAATCCAAAATTCAAAATCCAAAATTCAAAGATTCAAATTAATCCGTAGTGCAGACGAATTTAAAGACCAGACTTATTTTATTTACAATATTAAAACTGAACAGTTGCCGCGTATAATTTTTCCCATTGGCGGAATGAAGAAGTCCGCTGTTAAGGCTTTGGCCAAAAAAATCGGTTTACCCAACCAAGGACGCAAAGAAAGCATGGGGCTGTGCTTTGTAGGCAAGATCCGGTTAAATGAGTTTTTGGCGCAAAAATTGACTCCCCGGCCAGGTCCTATAGTTTTTTCTTCTGCCGGGGAGTCATCCCGAGTAGAGCGAGGGATCTCTTCAAAAAAAGGATTGCCGCACTCGTCCGCCAAGGCGGACTCGCTCGCAATGACAAAACCTCAGATTTTGGGCCAGCACGAAGGTTTGCACCAGTTTACTATAGGACAGCGTCAGGGGGTAAAAGTAGGCGGCACTGGCCCATATTTTGTGTATAAAAAGGATCTAGGCACCAATACCCTGTATGTAACCAATGATCCGCAAGATAAGCGGCTTTTTGTTAAGGAAATTCAGCTTCATTCTGTAAATTGGATTGCCCCGGATGTGGGGTTAAGGATAAAAGATAAAGGATTAAGGATTAATTTGCATGGCAGATACAGACACCAAGGCAAACTTGCGCCTTTAACCATCAGTCAAATTAAAAAAGATCTTTATCAAGTAATTTTTAAACAGCCGCAAAAAGCTGTTGTTTCCGGCCAAAGTTTGGTATTATATAAAGGGAAAGAGTGCGTGGGCGGGGGAGTGATAGTGTAATTGAAACATGAGTAAATACATGAGTAAATAAGGGTATTGACAAAATAGTCAAAAAGGTGTATAATAAAAGGTCATAATTAATGTTTAAATGTATGATCAAAAAGTATTTAATTTTAGTAGCAGTTGTAGTGTTTTTGTTTGCCGGAGCCGGCCAGGCTTATGCCTTAGGCGGTACCCAAACACTCTCGCAGACTATTGGCGTCGGGAAGACTTTGTCTGTTGGCCTTTATAATAGTGGCACCGGTAGTTGGTATATAACCGGTAATACCAATAGGTTAGTTGCAGATGTAAGCTTGAGCTATGAAAATTATCCCGCAGTTATTGTAAAAGGTTTAACAGCCGGAATGACTCAGATTCAAGTCTGCGCAGAACCTACGGGAATAAATTGCTTGGTGCTGAATGTTACAGTTACCGGTAATGTTTTGGGAGCTAGTGTTACAAATGCTCACCCAGCCGGCAGTTGGTTAATAAGCAACAAAACAGTTTTTTATGTAAGCTCAGAAGGTTTAATTCCGGTCTCCACCTGGAAAATCTTTTTGTCTAACGGCGGGAGTAGCAAATTGATTCAACCGATGAACGCGGATGATGAGCGTTTGCCTTTGTTGGGTCTAATGGCGAAAAAAGATTCCCGGGTTCAATAATTTCAAATAATTGATTCTACAATCGTTCGACCTCTCTGTCATTCGGATGACACTCATGACATCTCTCCTCGCCAGGAGAGAAGGGGAACAAAAAACCATTCAGCAACTCCAGCCAAATTGCGTATGATCCGGGCTATCGCTACGAAAATCGATGAACCATCAACAGCATCCGGACGGAGCCGCGCATGAACCGCGGCTCCGTCAAAAACCTTTTTATTTAAAAATAACACCCCTGTAAGTTGAGGTGTTATTTTGTTTTGACTGAAAATTGTATATTTGCTACTGTAAAGTTTCATTGTGGAGGGTCAAAAA
>CAYIHW010000083.1:0-4368 GCA_964363335.1 uncultured Candidatus Saccharibacteria bacterium | reverse complement strand
TTAAACTCAGCGCGCCTTTCCATGAAAGTTCATAAGCTTGTCTCATGGCATCGGCTATGGGCTTGCTGTCTATTATTACCGACATATTTTCGGCGTAGTTTAAGAAAGCTATTTTGTTGTTATAAATATTAATTTCTATTTTTGGGTCAAATTGTTCTTTTGGAACAATTATTGTTTGGGACAATTCTTTTTGATCTAAAAAGCGATGTTTGTCATCCCATTTGGAACCCTTGCCGGCGATTCTTTTGGCGTGGATGCCTAGAGTCACACGTTTTTGGATATAATTCGGATCAACTTCTACTTTACCTTCAAAATAGGCATTTGTATTCCATTCTAAAATTTCTTCTGGCTTTTCTTCCAAAGTGTCATCGTAAATTTTTTGTACCGCGCTTTTCCCTTCGTAAAAAGTTATCTTTGGTTTGGTTTCTTTTTTGTTGTAAACCGCTTCCAGTTCAGGCAGGGCTGCTTTAATACCTTTTTCAAGTTCATTAATGAGTGTCAGAAGGCGCATTGGTGGCTCAGCAATAAAACGGTTTGTACCTTTTACTTTTGTTTTTGCAACCACTCCTCGATTTACCAAATACGAAAGTACGCTATATCCAGTGGTTCGTTTGATACCAGCTTTTTCCGCAATATCTTGAGCACTGGATACCCCCATTTCTAAAGTTGCTAAATATACCTTAGCTTCATTTTGCGAAAATCCTAATTTTTGGAGTAATTGATTTATTTGCATATCTGTAATATATCATCTCGGACAATGGGCTGGACGTGTAAGCCTTATGGATTAATGACGAAATATTCGTCGTCAAAAAATAATAGGATTCATCAACAATAATATATCAAATAAAATAAGATTCGTCAATAAATGACGAAAATTCTTGACTTGTAAGACATTGTTTGGCATTCTTCTCCTGTTCACGATTTTCAGGTGGTTACAAGGAGGACATATGAAGGTTGCGCGATGGCTGTGGATGGTCATTAGACTTTTGTGGTTTGGTTACATTTGGAAGCTCCCTGAGCTTCCTTTGGAAACTGAATTGCAAATATTGAGGCTGAAAGAAAAAACCAAGGAGCGTTGTCTGTGTGTACAATCCCCTCCTGATGGTTTAACGATCCGTCCCATGGAAGCAAAAGAGGAGCGGGTCATAGGGCTAATCTTGACTTATGACTATCAAGGATCCTACGAGGAGCTAGACAAGATCATACAACAGGAAGATCAGTTATTTTGGGATTTGCGACGAAGGGCAGAGACAGAGGTCTTGTATCAAGAAATTCACGGATTTAATGAAGGGGTATGGTCAGTTCTTAAGACTTTGCCCATACTGCCAATTGGCTTACCGCGACAAGAAAAGTGGCGTGATGCCTTGCGGGACTGTGGTTCTATGGAGGATGCACTGAGACTTGCTACCCTCACAGAGCAACTGACGATTTTGGGTTATCGCGCTGCCCAGAAGTACTATAACCAGCTTCAGAATGCAATTTGCAAACTTTGACAGCCCAGATTTAAAAACCGACAGAGTGTTTAGGCGCGCAAAGGAGGGCGCCTAAATGAACACTTGCCGGTTTTTTTTCGGCCAAAATTACAGTTTTTTTAATTTTTTATAAGCTATCCAGTAACCACTAGTCAAAATTTTAAGGAATTTGGCAATGTAGCAGTTTGTATATACAATATAAATATGAAAGGAAATTTTATGAAAAAGAAGTTAAAGAAAATCCCTAAATTTAAGACCGAAGATGAAGAGCGGGAGTTTTGGGACACTCATAGTTCAATGGACTATATAGATTGGTCAAAAGCCAAGCAAGGTATATTTCCCAACCTTAAGCTTACCACCCAGCCCATATCTATACGCTTAACCACTTCAATGATCGGCCAATTGAAGCAAAGAGCTCACAGTATTAATGTGCCCTACCAGTCTCTGATTAAGCAGTATATAGCTAACGCTTTGGAAAAGTAATAAACTCATAGCGGGTAGGCTGTCATTGCGAGCTTCGAATCAGATGAGAAGCGCGGCAATCTTAACAAATTTAGAGATTGCTTCGCCCTTAAAGCCTCCTCGCAATGACGACAGGAGCGGATACCATTCACCCTTTTAAATAAAGGTAAATACAGAATTACCCGCTATCACCTCAATATTAAAAATAGATTTTGTGCATATTTCAAAACCCCCGTTTTCGGGGGTTTTACGTAACATTCGGATGTAATTCGGAGCTATTCGCAGACTCGATGTATTACAAAGTTTTCTGTTTTATTTTTTCCTCAAAGCTTTCAAGTACGTCCCCTTCCAAAAGTTTAATGGTGGTTTTTAGTTTAATGCCGAATTCTTCGTTGCGGTTAACGGTTTTGGAAGAAACTTTGGTTTGTTGGAGTTCCATAATTTCCGCGCGGCCAAGTTCCACGCCGTCGCGCAGGATCATTATTTGGCTGTTCTTTTTAAGTTCCCCTTCTTCCACTTTACCGCCAACAATCATAATTCCTTTTTCGGTACGGAAAATAGCTAAGACTTTGGCTTTGCCGTTGGAAATTTTTTCCAGTTCCGGAGTAAACATTTTTATAACCGCGGAAGTAATATCTTCCAGCAGTTCGTAAATAACATCATAGCTGTCCACCACGACTTTTTTTTGTTTGGCCAAGTTAATGGCTTTGGGGTTTATTTT
This sequence comes from uncultured Candidatus Saccharibacteria bacterium, assembly GCA_964363335.1. Lineage (GTDB taxonomy): Bacteria > Patescibacteriota > Doudnabacteria > UBA920 > UBA920 > PALSA-1336. The sequence goes on along the minus strand of CAYIHW010000083.1, from coordinate 1,713 downwards.
GGTGCGGAAGCCGATTACCGTGGCGCGCGAGCTGGAGGCTAGTAAAATATCCGACTCATTAATTTCACCCACTCCTTCGCTTAAGATGCCGATTTTTACTTCGTTGTTTTTTAGTTTGGCAATGGATTGTTTAATGGCTTCCAAGCTACCGCCGACATCGGTTTTAATAATTAAATTTAAAGTTTTATTTTCCAAGTCTCCGACAATGCCTTGCTTGCTGGCAATTTTATGGCTCTGGTTTTTGCGCTGTACGGAAACCGCGATTTGTTTAGCCGCATCCAAATTGTCAGTGGTTTGTAAAATGTCCCCGGCTTGCGGCACTTCGCTAAAGCCGGATATTTGTACCGGGGTGGAAGGCAAGGCTTCTTTTAACTTTTTGCCGGTCTCGTCTTCCAAAGAACGGATACGGCCAAAAGCGGCGCCTGCCGCGATAATATCGCCAACTTTTAACGTGCCATTTTGAATAATAACCGTGGCAGTAGCTCCTTTTCCTTGGGAAATTTTGCTTTCAATAATTGTGCCAATAGTTTTGCCGGCTGGGTTAGCGCGGAAGTTTTCCATTTCCGCGGTTAATAGAATCATTTCCAGCAAGTTATCAATTCCCATATTTTGCTTAGCGGAAATTTCCACGGCAATAGTTTTGCCGCCCCACTCTTCAGTTAATACCCCTTGGCCGGCCAGTTCCTGTTTGGCTTTTATAACGTTGGCTTCGGGCTTATCTATTTTGTTAATCGCCACAATCATCGGGGTGCCGGTAAATTTGGCGCGGTTAATTACTTCCAAAGTTTGCGGACGCACACCGTCATCGGCGGCAATCACAAGCACAATAATATCTGTAACATTGGCTCCTCTGGCGCGCATTTCCGAAAAAGCTTCGTGGCCCGGGGTGTCTAAGAAAGTGATTTTGCGAACTTTATATTTAGTAGTAAAATCATCCCGAACGGAGTGGGGGATCTTTCCTTCGCTATCGCTCGGTCGGGACTTCGGTTCGCTCTTCGAGCGAACCTCAATTTGGTACGCGCCAATGTGCTGGGTAATGCCGCCGCTCTCTCCTTCGGCGACTTTGGCTTTGCGAATGGTATCCAAAAGTGTAGTTTTACCGTGGTCCACGTGACCCATAATCGCCACAATCGGCGGACGGCTTTTTAAGTTTTCTTCTTTTTCCGCTTTTAAAATTTCCTGTAAAAAACCAACTCCGTATTCCTGCACGCTTTGGTCCGCTTCGCTTTCCACTTCAAAATTTAAATCTTGGGCAATAATGCTGGCGGTATCAAAATCCACTTCTTGGTTAATAGTGGCCATAACCCCGTTTAAAATAAGAGCCTTAATAACAGTGGTAACGGGTAAATTTAACAACACGGCAAAATCGCGCACTTTAACAAAACTCGGTAAGCTAACTTTCTTTTTTTCCACCGGCCCGGTGGGTTTGGTAACCACAGGTTTTACTGCCAACGCCTCGGTAATTTTTCTGGCTAAAAAGTTGTCGATTTTGTTGGCCCGAGGCGAAATGAAAAAACCCTTATCTCGAGCGCGAGCGCGAAGGTCCTGTACCGACATATTCAGTTCCGAGGAGAGGGATGATAAATTCATAGATAGATAGATTTATTCATTCTAGTTTCCCTCCCCAAAGCGTGGGGAGGGTTAGGGAGAAGTTTGAAATTTATAATTAACTGATTAACTATACCAGAAAATCTCAATAAAATCAACCCCATT
>CAYIHW010000082.1:0-4539 GCA_964363335.1 uncultured Candidatus Saccharibacteria bacterium | reverse complement strand
TCTAGATTGCCGCGTCGGATGCACTCCTCGCAATGACAGTTTCGTAATTCAAAGTTATTGAAAACTGGATTCCGGCTCTCGGATGCACTCGGCTGGAATGACAGACAGTTGTTCTATATCAAACAGCGTGAACCGCAAGCGCGTTTCACTCTGTTGTTGTGTGTTTGGGGACTGTTGCCGAATGGGCTTTTTGATGAAAAATTTGATGGCTTGTGCGGAATTTTCATAACAATTTTTGATGTTTATCTGGAAGATAAGCGGAAAAAATTTTATGGGAATTACGCCAAGACAGCAGATTTTTGGCAAAAATGACATTCGACAATAGTCCCTTTCCATATCTTTACAATATGGAACATTAATTTAACTTAGCGGATTTTAACTTCGCGCCGTTTAAAGATTTTAAAATGCTGGATTCAAAAGAATAATTAATGCCTTTCTTCTGCTCCTGCTTTTCTTCGGCAAAGCCAATTAATTTCTTTAGCAGTTCCGGAAACTCTACACCGGACGCTTTCCACAAATGGTGATACAAAGTTCCCGGTAACGGATTCACTTCATTGGCAAAAAATTTCTTTGACTGTTTGTCAAACAAGAAATCTACGCGAGCAATACCGCTACAACCTAACGCTTTATAGACTTGCTTGGCTGTTTCCTGGATTGCTTTGGTATTTGGATCATCTAGTCTGGCAGGAATTAATAAACTGCTTTGCGCTTTTCCGGTCTGCGCGCCACCTTCTTTTAAATACTTCTCATCAAAATTAAACATATCAGCGCTATACAAAGACTCTTGCAAGAGTGAAGCAGTTAAAGTTTCGTTGCCTATAACACAGCAAGTTACATCCATTACTTCATTGACTGCTTCTTCCACCAAAACTTTATTGTCATAATAAAACGCCACTTCAATTTTTTGCTCTAATTCCTTTTCATCCATGGCTTTACCAATGCCAATACTGCTTCCAAGATGAACCGGTTTTACAAAAACCGGATACTTTAGCTCTCTAACTCTCTGTATTTCTAATTCTCTATTCCTTTCCCACTCCGCTTTCATAAAATGTATGAACTTGGTGGTTGGCACTCCGGCATCTTTCATCACAATTTTGGTTAACGCCTTGTCCATAGCAATCGCGCTAGCCGGCACATTGCAACCCACATAAGGCACTCCAAACATTTCAAACAATCCTTGAATGGTTCCGTCTTCCCCGTAACTTCCATGAAATGCCGGAAACGCCAAATCAACGGTTACAGATTGTCCCATCAAACCTTTTTTCTTAAACACCATCTTTCCAACCGATTCTTCCATATCTACATAGTAGCTACAATATTTCCCCTCTCCTTTTGAGGAGAGGGTGCCCGCAGGGCGGGAGAGGTTGTCAACAAAATATTTTAAGTTCCCCAATTCCTCGCCAAGCATCCACTTCCCTTGCTTGGAAATATAAACCGGCACCACATTATATTCCAAACCCTTAAGCCCTGAAATAATTAATTGCGCGGTAATGATTGAGACGTCATGCTCCGGACTACCACTGCCAAAAAATACTCCAATAGTTTTTGTCTGATTTTTTTGTTCCATAAATTTTGTCAATTTTATATAATCTTGGTCAATTTTGCTCAATTAAATGTACTGGTCCCCCCAATCGTTTTGAAAAACTATAACGTCATTGGGCTGTAAAATTTTTGACAATGATGAATGTGCTTCTTGCGCGGTCTCAAACCAAATCACTTTTGTCATTGCGAGCCCGAATGCATCTGAGGGCGCGACAATCCCCTGCTCTTGATAAGATTGCTTCGTCGTCTGACTCCTCGCAATGACAGACTGACTTATCCCCTCTTCTATATACCCCGTAACACTATTTTTAATAAGTATAACCACATCGGCCACGCCTGCCAACTGCTGGCCAATCTTGCGATGAATTTCAGCGGTCGCCTTGCCCGTCTCCACCAATCCCGGAGTAATAAATAATTTCCGCCGATTTTCAAACCGCGACAAAACTTTTATGGCTTCGGCTACTCCGGCCGGGTTGCCGTTATAGGCATCATCAATTACCAAAACCCCACCGGCAGATTTTATGGGTTGCAAGCGATGTTCAACGGGTTTTATATTGGCAATACCTTTCAAAATTTCTTCACTACTCATCCCCAAACTTTCTGCAATCTTTATTGCCGCCTCCACATCACCCAACGCATACTCTCCGAGTAAATTTATAAAAACTTTAATTTTTCCATTGTCATTGCGAGCGACCGCAGGAAGCGCGGCAATCTCCTTGTTGGATAAAGATTGCTTCGTCGTCTGACTCCTCGCAATGACAGACAAAGAAACTTCAGCATCCCAACCAAGTTTTTCTGTGTCAAAAATTGGAAATTGGAAATTTGAAATTTGATATTTTTCAATTCTATGATCCGGCCAAACATATTCTTTGTAATGGTCAACCACATTTTTATCATCCCCATTTAACACCACCAAAGCCCCGGCCTTAGACTTGGACACGACTTCAAAAACCGTATCCGTAATATTTTCTAAAGTTTTCATTCTTTCCAAATGTGCTTCGTTTATCCCTGTAACCACTGCCACATCCGGCTTGGCAATATTACAAATCTCTTCCACATCGCCCCTATAGTGCTCACCCATTTCAATTATAGCCACTTCAATATTGGACTCCTCCTCTCCTGGCGGGGAGAGGGGGCGGGGGGTGAGGTTGCTAAAAGATGATGACCCAAAATTCTTCAACACCCACCTTGCTATTCCCACCGGAGTGTTCACACTCTCGGGCGTGCTTAATACTTGCCTGCCCTGAGCTTGTCGAATGGGATACTTGCTACTTAATACTGATTTTAAAACTTCCTTCATTGTGGTCTTACCATAACTGCCGGCAATACCGATAATCTTTAAATCATTTAATTTTTTAATCTTAAATTGTGCCCTGCTGATTATTATCTGTTTTACCAGCCAATCAATCGGCCAGAGCAGTAAGACTGCAAGAGTATAAAGTAGCATGTAGCAAGTAGTAAGCAGCAAGAAAAATCCAAGGCTTGCTACATAATACATGCTACTTGCTACCAAAAATCCGTTTGATAATTTCCAATACAGAACAATAGGCAAGCCAATGTGTAAGATCACTGCCAAAACAAATACAGCCAGGGCTTTTTGGGTCCAGACTAAATTTTTTCTTTGTTCACCCTTTGGCCAAAAACCTTTTTTAAATAACAACTTCCAAAACCGCCCGAGTTCGTAATTCTCAAGCTGTAACAAATAAAGTTGGTATTTAATTAGTTTAAAAATGTTCATCTTGTCATTGCGAGGCAGTAGCACCCAACGAAGCAATCCAATTAAATTATTGAGGGGTATAAATCCTTCCACTTATTGTTAAACTTATTTATCAAATCCACCTTCTTCTGTCTTGAGCCACCCTTGAGTTGCTTCTCACGTCCGATAGCTCCCATCACGTCCTCACAAACTTCATAATACACCAACTTGCTTAAATTATACTTTGTAGTAAAACCTTTGACTAATTTATTCTTATGCTCATAAACCCTTCGAATTAGATTATTTGTCACACCAACGTATATAACTGTATTAGTAAAATTCGTCAAAATGTAAACATAATATTGCTTACTCATAACCCTCCCCCTTGTCATTGCGAGGAGCCAGGGCTTTAACTGGCGACGAAGCAATCTTTCTCACATGCCTTAATATAGATTGCTTCGGATGCACTCGCAATGACAAAACTAGACTATAAAATCTATCAAAACTTTAGCAAACTCCTCCGGCTTGTCCAAAAAACTAAAATGTCCTGCGTCTGGTAAAATTTCAAATCTTGAATTAGAAATTAAGGAATGCATCTTTTCTCCAAATTCCACCGGAGTTTCATTGTCATTCTCACCAAAAATAATTAAAGTCGGGCAATTTATCTTTTTCAAATCTTCAGTCAAATCTTCATTTACCACATTCACAAAAGTTTTTTGCAACTCTGGAGTAGCTAAATAATCTTCCGCGCCGATTGTTTTATAAATTCTCTGCTTTAACCCCTGCATAAATTTCGGCTTAAAAAATGGCTTGGCAATTTTGGCCATAATACTTATTGCCGATTTTTTGGCTGTTTGATTAACAAATCCGGCTGCGTCCACCAACACTAATTTAGAAATGACAGATGGATATTTAGCCGCCAATTTTATACCAACCCGCCCGCCAAAAGAATGGCCGACAATTACCACGTTTTTTAATTCCAACTTTTCAATAAAACCTTTCACAATTTCCGCGTAACCCCCTACTGTCCAAGCTTCTTTAGGCACAGACGAGCCTCCAAACCCCGGAAGATCAAGAGAATATATCCTTAATCTTTCATCATTTATCCTTGATACAACACCAGACCACACTTCTTTCTGAGAACGCCAGCCATGCAAAAAAATTACCGCGCTGTCCCCTGCCCCGGATTGGTTATATGAAATTAAATTGTCGGTTACAACTATTTGGTTAGCCATGACCATATTCTACCATTGATAAAAGCTTTTTAACAGTATATAATAGTAGGGATTTACGGGCTGGAG
>CAYIHW010000081.1:0-4602 GCA_964363335.1 uncultured Candidatus Saccharibacteria bacterium | reverse complement strand
AGATCAGCCTCGCTACGGTGAATACGTTCTCGGGTTTTGTACACACCGCCCGTCAAGCCATGGAAGCAGGAAGCGGATGAAGCGTCTCCCTTTGGGAGATTCTAGTCCGAAGCTTGTAACTGGGGCTAAGTTGATAATACGGCTTAGCTTGCGAGTAATCGCAATAACAATAAACTAACTGTATCGGTGAACTCCTTGCATTCCATACCCAACAAGGACAATACCGAGGGAAGTTAGGTTAGTCTGCCTTAGGCAGATGAAAGACTTGTTAAACCATATATTGTAAAATGTATGGCATATAAGTTACCTTAACCCCGTAGAGACTACACGTTGGCTCCTGGAAAACCAGGATGAAGATATAGTCCGACACTCCCAGTAATGGGAGATTACAGTAAAGCGTAACAAGGCATCGGTAGCGGAAGCTGTCGATGGATCACCTCCTTTCTAAGGAATAAAATATACACCCTGTTCTTTTTTCGAAGAGAATTGTTGGTGTACATTCCATAGGTCGTCGTTAATTTTTTCGAAAATTAGCGCTACTCAATTTACGAAAAGACGCAAACGGTTTTGGCACTTTCTAACTTGCCCCGTACCCGTCTATATTTATATAGACTTCGTGCGAAGTAAGTCCTGATGTTACTAATTAGATTATCTTTTGATAGTTTAATAAGTGGTATCGGGGTCACTATTTAGCCGTTAAGAACGGACCTGCATGTAAAAACCACGTCGAAAGACGTGGTTTTTTGTATGGGTAAAAACTCTTGCGCTTTGCAGAAAAATATAATAGACTTTGTTAGCAAACCCCAACCTGGGGAAACTACAAGGAGACACAATGGCGAAGAGAGTTGTTGCTCAACTGCAATCAGTTCAGGGGAACGAAGGCGTGAAAGGCTGTTTGGAGGCTTTTGCCCAATCAGCTTTCGTTGATAATCCCGGATGTGTTCAAGTGGAGTGTCTTGGTGGCGGGGGTTATCTCATGACCTTCAACACCGAGGGTTTTGAAACAGCCGATCACCAAAAGGCCGAAGAAGTCGTCTTTGTTCTGAAGGGCTTGCTGGAAAATTCCCATCGCATCTTTGGGGAGCCCCTCCGGCTGAACTGATGAAGCCGATTGAGTCAACCAAAATGGGCGGCGTTTCTACAGCGCCGCCCATAAACTTTATATAATCTACTTGCAAGTAATTCGCATTTAGTTTATAATTAGGATACCCCAGTAATACAACATCCAATAAGTTCCACTTGTTGAATAATTAGTAGGAAAACTTTAAGTTAGGGTATTCGTTCGAATAGAAATTCAGTAAAGTTCTAAGTGGAACTTTGCCAAACGCCTAGGAGAACTATATTTTTAGAGAAGCAAAAATAATTTATAATTATGTTCATTCCTTAACGTTTAAAAGGCGTTTGGGATTGGATGATGATATACTGGGTATGCTACAAAGCTGTAAACAACATCAATCAATTTTACAAATAGCCTTGCGGGGGAAGAAGCTAAAAGCCACGCCTGGGAGAGTGGCGATTTTAGATATTTTTACCCATACCCAAAAACCGTTAAGCGTTAAGGAGTTAAAGGCCAAAGTTGGAGTAGTCGGTCCGGACACTGCGACGTTGTACCGCAATGCGGAAAGTTTAACCGTGGAAGGAATTCTTACCAAAGTAAATTTAGGCGGGAAGAATGCGAGTTATGAATTAGCCTCACGCAAGCACCATCATCATTTAATTTGCAGTAGTTGTGGTTTGGTAAATGATATAACCATATTATCCCGCCCCGGATTGAACGCCCAAGCTTTGGCCCAAGCAAAAGATTTTTTCAGCGTTGCCGCACACTCGCTAGAGTTTTTTGGCATTTGTAAAAAGTGTTTTAAAAGTAATATATAAATTTTATGGTTTGGATTTATACCTTGTTGAGCGTATTTACAGTCAGCTTAATTTCACTTGTTGGAGCCTTAACATTGGCGATTCATACCGAGAAATTAAAAAGGTGGCTGATATATTTGGTTAGTTTTTCGGCCGGAGCTTTGCTGGGGGATGTTTTTTTGCATATTTTGCCGGAAATTTCTGAGCGGGGTTTTGGCGCCAAAGAAGGTTTTTTTATGCTCTCCGGAATTTTTGCATTCGTGGTTTTGGAAAAATTCATTAACTGGCATCATTCGCATAGTGAACATGAGGAAGAAGTCCATTCTATGGTCTACTTAACTCAGGCCGGTGATACCCTGCATAATTTTATTGACGGAGTTATTATTGCTGTTAGTTTTTTAGTCAGCGTACCACTTGGAATTGCAACCAGCTTGGCGGTAATTTTTCATGAGATCCCCCAGGAAATCGGGAATTTTGCCGTACTGATTCACGGCGGATGGAGCACAAAAAAAGCTTTGTTTTATAATTTTCTTTCCGCGCTCTCGGCCGTGGCCGGAGCCGTTATTGTTTTGGTGTTGTTTAGGGTGGTGGAAGTTCCAGTCTGGCTGATCGCCGTGGCCGCGTCCAGTTTTATTTATATTGCGCTGTCCGATTTGGTGCCGGAAATTCAAAAAGAAAAAGATACAGCGCGTTCAATTTTGCTAATTGTTTGGTTTTTAATGGGGATTGCCGGAATGGCGTTACTTTTATTGTTGGAGTAGTGTAAAATATTTTAGCCTTGCTTTTTTTGTCAAAATAAGGTATACTTTATATATCATCTTCGATTAGTGTTTCAGTGTTCGTCTCAAAAAAGAGTTCATCTTTGCAGAGCCAGCCTTGAGTCGTTAATCGTTTATAATATTTAGTAAGAGTTCACCCCGTTAAATACCGCTTCGCGGTAATCCCGACTTGTCGGGATTATTTCACTGGGTAAAGGTGAGGCTCTTTAGAGAAAGCCTGAACCGGTTTGAAAAATTATTTTTTTGGTCGAAATTGCAGAATTTCAAGCCGATGGGCGTAAATAAATTTTGATGTTTAGCCAAAGGCTAAGCTGAAAAATTTTTTACGACTAGCGGACGAAATTATGCGATTGCAGACAAAAAAGAATTTTGAAAACAGATTCTAAACAAAAAAATGGCTAAGAAACTTTTTGTCGGCGGTATCCCTTGGGCTACCACTTCCGACGACCTGAAGCAATTATTTTCCCAGCACGGCACCGTAGCGACTGCTACCGTGATTACCGATAAAATGACCGGGAGATCCAGAGGTTTTGGTTTCGTTGAATTTGAAAACGACGCCGAAGCTGACGCGGTAATTGCCGCATTAAACAACTCCGACTACAATGGACGTACCTTGGTAGTTAAGGAAGCCAGACCCCTCGAAGATCGCCCAAAGAGATCCTTTGGCGGTGGCAATAGCCGCGGCGGCTACGGCGGCGGTCATGGTGGTGGTAATGGCGGCGGCTACGGCGGCGGTCATGGTGGCCACGGCGGTGGACGCGACCAGTACTAAGTAGATTTAAAAATCAAATTTAGATTTTCCCCCTTCCGCCAGTTGGCGGAGGGGGATTTTTTATTGTCCTCTTGGGGTGTTTAATACCCCGTAGCTCTGCTTACGTTGTCATTGCGAGTGCATCCGAAGCAATCTAATCCAAGGAAAAGATTGCTTCGTCGTCCGACTCCTCGCAATGACAGACTGTCGTAAAGATCTTTAGACAGTTGATACCTCGGTAAGCTTATGCTGCGAGGTAGTTCATTTGGAAGATCGGAATATCGGAGAGTCGGATAAATAGGGTTCCTACTGGTTTAAGATTCAGAGGCTCAAGTTTTTTGCTTGCTGATGCCGCTATCATTTTGATATACTATATTTATGGATCACCATAAACGTCATAAGCACGACATAATTGTTATTTTTAGCGTCTTTGGGTTGGCTGTGAGTTTGTATTTGGCAGTTAGTCACTACTTAGGCATTGCGGTGCCGTGCAATATTACCAAAGGCTGTGAAGAAGTGTTAAACAGCAAGTACTCCTCGCTTTTTGGTTGGCCTTTGTCAGTGTGGGGGGTGGCATATTTTGGCTCCGTTATCCCCGCGGCCTTGTTGGCGAATCACTACGCGGTATGGCGGAAAATTCTTACTTGGGCGCTTGGGGCAGGCAGTGTTATAGCGGTTATTTTTTTGGGCATTCAGTTTTTTGTTATAAAAAAAGTTTGCCAGTACTGTCTGACAATAGACATTGTTGCAATTATTCTATTTTTACTCGATTTAAATATCGAACATCAAAAAACCGTTTAGTCGCATTTCCCCATCCTAGAATGTAACCCTAACGGCGGTCATTGCCCCATCGCCAGGGTAACTTGTTAGCTGATTAATTGTTATGCTACGATTGCAGTATCCGCTTGAGTTTGAAAGCAATTACGTTTTTCAGCTTTACAAGGTTCAACGATTCGTAAAGTTGTTTTAATTGCATTTTGGCCTTAAGCGGTATTTGTTTGGAGTTTATTAATCTTTGGTAAGGCGTCTGGGCGGTGTCATAAGTCTTTTTGCAGACCGAATTATTAATTTTTTCCTTCCGCTTGATTTTCATCACCGGCTTGAAAAAATTGTTGAATAGCTGCAGCTCGTTCCGGTAAAGGTCGTTAATCATTTCCAATTGTTGTACTGTGTCGTAGCGTCGGTACCCCAGCCATTTGCGGATGTGCGTGTAATTCT
>CAYIHW010000080.1:0-4608 GCA_964363335.1 uncultured Candidatus Saccharibacteria bacterium | reverse complement strand
TAACTTTAGGCCTTCCGCGTAACTTAAATAGTCTGCCGGGTTAATTACCTCATCCTTGCACCGCGAAAAATGTTTTAGCAAAGCTGAAATAAATTTTTTAGGGTTACCCAGAGGTTTGTAGTAGTCTAAATCAAATTTTTCCAAGTTATTGTGAACCAGCATCCAGGCTTTGGTTTCGTCAAGGAGTTTAAAATCACCCGGTAAGCCAATGTCTAATCCGTGCTGTTGTAAAATGCGTTCACAAAAACTGTGAAAAGTAGAAATCCACATATCATGGTAGCCCAAAGGGAGTAGTAAATCTGCTCGCTCCTGCATTTCCCCAGCTGCTTTTTCCGTAAAAGTTAAAGCCAAAATTTCATCCGGCTTGGCAAGCCCGGCTTCAATTAAATGGGCGATGCGTTTGGTTATAACCGTGGTTTTACCCGTGCCGGCGCCGGCCACAATTAACAATGGCCCGTTTTGGTGTGTTACGGCCTCAAGCTGTTCTTTGTTTAAATTATCCAAAAGGCTGTTCATAGTATGTCATTTGTAAAATTCACGGCCGTGAATTTTACAAATGATGTTTATTTAGTTTTGGAAATAAATTTAGTCCACTGCTTCCACAAGTCTATCCCGTCGTCCTTATATTTTGCCCAGAATTGAGATGGGTTGATAATTTGAATTTTTTGATACTGGCCTAAAGTCAGCAGGTCGTTATCGCTGGTAATTAAATACTCGGCGCCGGCTTCCGCCGCGCTTTCCAAAATTTTGTTGTCTTCCGGGTCGCGGACAATTTTAATTTGCCGTTTATTTATTACCCAATTAATTTGGGAAAATAACTTTTGCAAATCTTTTTGGTAAGCCTCGTTTTCTATTAGCTGGCTGGAGATCAATTTATTTTCGCGTAACGTTTGTCTGTTGGCAAAAGCTTCCACCCTGCCGGCGACTACTTCATTAATAATCCGTTTTTCAAAAGAGTATTCGTCTTTAAAGCCATTAATTAAAACATTGGTATCTAATACTATTCGCATAACATTTGACCTTTGACATGTAACATTTGACGCATGCACCAATGCTATTTTGTCGGAGTTTTTAGTAAACTATTTCTAAATGCTGTTAATTGATTAGCAAGTTCCGCGCCTTTGTTTAAGTAAACAAGATGTTCATCTTCGGAAATGTACTTGTTATCTAAAGCAATATCAACACAAGCCACCACTTCGTTTAGAGATGTATGAGACAGGTTTAGGAAGTGTGCAAAATCTTTATCAGAGCTTCGGTCTGATCCTTCGGCAATATTTAGAATTATTGAGTCTGCGGCTCGTGAGAGTTGATTTGTTAAACTGAATAATTCGTATTTAGGAAATTTTTCCCGCGCGAGTTTTTTTATTTCAAATAAAAATTTTCTGGATTCAATATATACCGGGAATTTCCTAAACCTAAATTTTTTGTCAATTTCCGTCATGTCAAAGGTTAAATGTCAAAGGTTAAATGTTGCTACTTCCGTCCGCCTTTAATCGGCATTAAAAATTGTTTTGGGCTTTCGTCCAAGTCAATAAAGTAATCGGTGAGTTCTTTAATTTTACCGCTGCAGGATTTGCCAAAAGCCACTGTTTCGGTAAATTGGCCTGACATCTGCAGGTATTCCAAAAGTGGAGCATAATCTCCATCCCCGCTGCAAAGCACGACTACGTCGAGTTTATTCATTAATTTCACTATATCCATGGCAATGCCCACATCCCAATCCCCTTTTTGATGTCCGCCGGCAAAAGTTTGCAGTTCTTTGCGCTTTACCTCAAAACCGGCTTTTTCCAAGGCTTCAAAAAAACTTTCTTCTTCCGGCATATTGGCTTCCACCACATAGGCTATGGCGCGGATAAGTTTTCTCCCCGCAACCGCGGAATTTAATACCTCGTTAAACTTTACCCGAGCAGAATAAATATTCCGCGCCGAATAATACAAATTTTGCACGTCCACAAACACACCTACTCTTTGGTCTGGGTTTCTAATAGACATATAATTTTAATCTAAATTTTTAATGACCTCTTCAATTTGTTTTTTAAAAACAGGCAAGTGTTCTTTGCCGGTTATGTAAACCTGATCAATTACAATATCTGGATAATCGTGAATTAAAACATCCCGAAAACCCGCCGCGTTTTTCCATGGCACATCAGGGTATTTATTTTTAATTTCATCCGGAATGCGTTTTACAGCTTCCCCGATAATTTCAAAACGCCGGATTACCGCATCCTGCGAATCTATGTCGTTGCGAAAGTCCTCCATGCTTTTATCAGTAAGCTTTTTTATAATCCGGTCGCAATAGGCTACAATGTCTTTTAAATATGGCTGTGAGCTTTTAGTCATGGTCTAAAAAACTCTTAATTTATCTTTATTAACAGACCCCCTGTACTCATGCCTTAAGGCTTCTTCCTGGACTAAGTCAACTTTACGGCCACCTAATGCTTCCTGAAGTTCCAATTTAATCTGAACATACTGAAAAAGACCGCCAAGTTTGCTAAACTTCACTAAAATGTCCACGTCGCTGTCCGGCCTGTCCTCGTTTCTGACTACGGATCCGAACAAATAGGCCTCAGTTATTGGGTATTTGCGAAGAACCGGCGACACTCTTTTTTTTATTTCCTCAATGTCCATAAGCTTATTTTAGCAGTTTAGTTGATAAAAAGGAATATAAATTTTGCACATCCACGAACACGCCTACTCTTTGGTCTGGGTTTCGGATAGACATAAAACTACAAATCTTCTAATTTTACGAATCCTACAAATGACTACAAATGCTCCGCAGAATTACGTAAATTATTAATATTTAAAATTCGTTTAGGGTTAATACGTTTATCTCTAAAATTTACCAATAGGCCCAGTTGAAAACCGGTTTGGTAAAGGTATCTTTTTATTTGATTATAATGCTCTGATGTTAAAAATGGGACTGCTTTAAATTCTATAATTATTTTATCGTTAATTCCAAAATCAACAATATTTCCGGAATCACCAAGTCTTAATTCGCGTTTACATTGAATAGCATGTTCCTTTAATTTTTGTTCGAATAAATCACAGTATTGTTTTTCACGTGCAAATGAACCTAATTCTTTATGAACTTCAAAGAGTATGCCCCCGATTTTATAACTTAAGTCCTTATATAGAACTTTATCATTTTGAACTATGTTTGACTGGTGGAAATTTGTAGTCATTTGTAGATTCGTATTTTTCGAAGTTTTGTAGATTTATTCCAATAATTTTTTTATCTCAGGGTCTTCTTTGGCATCTTCTAATTTTAAAGACGAAGCATTGGTGATACTAGTTTTGAGTTTGGTAAAGTCATTCGTGACTGTACCCATGGTATTGCCGGCATTTTTTATGTGGTTGCCTAAAACGTCCAGGTTGCGGCCGAACTTGTCCGACTCTTGTTTTATCCCTGAGATCATGGCTAAAATTTGTTGAGCTGCCTGGTTAACTTTTTGCCCGCGTAAAGACAATAGGATTATTTGTAGGTGATGGTAAAGGGTATTTGGGCTAACAAAATAAACTTTTTTCTCACGACCATAAGTTAAGGTAGTAGAGTCATCTAAAACTTCACTAAATACCCCCTCAGATGGAATGTACATTAAGGCGAAGTCAAAAGTGTTTTCTTGCGGCAAAATATATTTTTTGTGGATTTCATCCACGCGTTTTTTTACGTCTTTCAAAAACGTCTTTTTTAAAGCCTCGGCCGCTTCTTCGGTGGTCGCTTCCTTGTAAAGCCGGAAGTTTTCCATGCTGAATTTGCTGTCTATGGGCAAAATTTTCTCGCCTACATAAATAATAGCATCTACCACTTCGCCGTTTTTAAATTTGTGCTGAATTTCAAAACCGGAATTAGGCAAAGCCTGGGAAAGCATATTTTCCAGCATCTCTTCGCCAAAATTCCCGCGCAGTTTAGGGCTGGCTAAAGTTTCGGTGAGTCTTCTTATATCCGGCCCGACCTGGGAGATCCCTCCAAGTTCTTTGGTCAGCTGAGCAATAACCCGCCCGGCATTATCTAGCCGTTCGTTTATGGCTTTGTTTGTATCGTTTATGCTTTTTTGCACCCCTTCGCGAGTGCTGTCTGTCCCCTGCTTGATCTCCTTCATCCATTCCATCATTATCTTTAATGACTGGTCGTCTACCGGTTTTTGACCCTGTTTTTTAAGGCCAATTAGAAAATATAAAGCCAACCCAAAACCAAAAACCAAAACGCCTAAAATAAGGTATATTATTGCGTAATTCATCCCGTTAGAAATTCTTAATATTTTTCAAATTGGCCAAATCTGTCTTTTATGATAAGCAATTAAAAGTTATTAATCTCCGTTATTTCTAACGGGATTCATAGTAATATTGTATCATAAATTTAAATATAGTTTAAATTAATTTGAAAGGAAAAATATATGTCTTGGAAAAAACAGACCGGCCAAGAAGTAGATCCAACTGCGCTTGAACATAAACCCCATGGTGGGACAGATGGTAAAGCAACCGAAGATGCTTGGATAAAGAGTGAAAAAGCAGGCAGAACTGGTGATGACAAGGATGTTGACTCCCCGGTAGTATAAAGGGACTGTTGCCGAATGCCATTTTTGCCCAAAACGAGCTTGTTTGGCAAAA
>CAYIHW010000079.1:0-4656 GCA_964363335.1 uncultured Candidatus Saccharibacteria bacterium | reverse complement strand
CTAGGTTTTGGCAAAATAGCACTTTTTGGATAAAAATTAAAACGCAACAGGTCTAATAGAGCCAATGGTACATACCCTGCACCCGAAGGCCTTTTGGCCTGAGTGGTACAGGGCAGAATAATTATTTAACATTAATCTTTCGTCTTTAATTCTTGACCTTTAGGTCAAGGGATAAGGATAAAGGGTTAGGTCATAGAACTAAAATGCCCAGTTTAGACAAAAAAGAACTAGAACAAATTCTTAAGCTCAAAATCCAAAACGCGGATTTGTATTTGTCCGCTTTTACCCACCGGTCATATTTAAATGAGAACCGGGGGTTTGCCCTGCCTCATAATGAACGTTTGGAATTTTTAGGCGATGCCGTATTGGAGTTGGCGGCCACGGAGTATTTATACCGCAATTATCCGCATCCGGAAGGCGAGTTAACCAACTTTCGAAGCGCTTTAGTCAATTATAAAATGCTGTCCACAATTGCGTCGCGGTTAGGTTTTGAAAAATTTTTACTAATGTCCCGCGGCGAGGCTAAAGACACCGGCCGTGCTCGCCAGGTAATTTTAGCCAACTGCATTGAAGCGGTAATTGGCGCGATTTATTTAGATTTAGGCTACGATGCCGCTCGAGAATTTGTAAAAAATGAAGTCCTTGTGGAATTATCAAACGTGATTAAAGGCGGCAGCTATATGGATCCGAAGAGCAAACTCCAGGAAATAGTGCAGGAAAAGCGCGGGGTTACGCCGACTTACGGCGTGGTTTCTGAAACCGGCCCGGATCATAATAAATTATTTATTGTCGCGGCGTATGTGGGCGAACAGGAAGTTGGCCAAGGCCATGGTCCAAGTAAGCAGGAAGCGGAAATTTCCGCCGCCGAGAACGCATTAAAAAACAGCACTTATTAATTTCTACTAAATACGAAATAGTACTAAAAGTACTAAATCAGTAGTTTCGTGTCTTTCGTACTTTTTAGTATTTAGTAGAAAATTTTTTGAAATAAAAATTTAATGTATTTAAAACGTTTAGAAATTCACGGATTCAAAAGTTTTGCTCAAAAGACCACAATGGAATTTTCCAGCGGGATTATTTCCATTGTCGGCCCCAACGGCAGCGGGAAAAGTAATGTAGCCGATGCTTTGCGCTGGGTATTGGGCGAGCAAAGCCCGAAAATTATCCGTGGGAAAAAAGCAGATGATGTTATTTTTGCCGGCAGTGATAAAAAAAGCCGCCAGGGCATGGCTGAAGTGGCGGCGACTTTTGACAATTCCGACCGCCGGATTCCGGTGGATGCGTCGGAAGTATCCATTGGCCGCCGGATAGACCGAAGCGGGGAAAGTGAATATTTAATTAACGGCAACAAGGTTCGGTTGTTGGACATTGTGGATTTGGTGTTAAAGAGCAGTATTGGGACCTCTCGTTATACGGTTATCGGCCAAGGAACAATTGACCAAATGGTTTTAGCCGGCCCTTCAGAAGTCAAGAATTTATTGGATGAAGCCAGCGGCGTAAAAACTTATTATATTAAACGCGAAAAAACGCTTAGGCGCTTGGAGCAAACGGCCCAGAATTTAATGCGCGCCGAAGATTTAATCGCGGAAATTGAACCGCGGTTAAAGAGTTTGCGCAGGCAAGCAAAAAAAATGGAAGCCCGGAGTGAAATTGAGCAAGAATTTAAAATTTACCAACGGGAGTTTTTTGGCAACACTTTTTGGCAGCTTAAAGATGTCTTAGCGGGTATTTTAGAGCGGCTTTCCCAAGTGACTAAGCAAAAAACTGGTTTAGAAGATCAGGTGGCGAATATGCGCGGTCAAGTGGAAGTTTTGGAAACCGGCCACGCGGCTAACAATAATCAGCTGAAAATTGTACAGGAAGAATTGGCGCAACTGCAAAATCAGAAAAATAAATTATTGGAAGATTTAAGTTTGGTGCGCGGAAAAATGCAGAGCCAAAAAACCGCAGTGGCAGGAGACGCCCAAAGTTTGCAGGTTGAAGTCCACGGCAAAGACCGAAAAATTCAGGAAATCAAAGCTAAAATTGGAGAAACGGAAAAAGACAAACAACAACAGGAGCACAGTTTTGTGAGCCAATTTAAGGCTTTGGAAGAAGTAAATAAGAAACTGGATGAGCTTTCGCAAAAGTTAAGCAATCCCGCGCAGATTGATTGGACGCTGGTAGATAAGGAGTTGGGATTGCTGGAAAACGTTTGGAGCGGATTTTATAATAAACTGCAAACTAGCCAAAATTTAGATGAAGTCAGGCAACAGGCCGGGGATGTCGGCGTATCTTTACAAAAATTTAAAAAGGCGGCCAAGTCAGCGATGATTGACCCTCACTTGGGACTTTTGGCGGTTAAGCAAGAATTGGATAATTTGCTAAAAGAAAAAGAGCAGTTAAGTTTAAAGGTTAATGAAGCCCAGCTGTCTATGAGTAAGGGTAAGTTGGCTTTGGATTTTTTGGGCAGAGAGCTATCCGGATTGAGCCAAGAGAAATTGCATTTGGATTTGGAATTAAAAAAAGCCCGGAGCAGTTCTCCGGATGCCTTTTGGCAGGATTTATTGGGTGAAGAAGAGCGGATAAAAAAAGTGGTGGAGACTATTGGCCAAGAAGTTCAAAGAGCGGAAATTTCACTAAAGGATTATTATGATAAAGAAGAAGCGCGACAAAAGCAATTGCGCCAAAGCGAAAATCACTACCGCGGCATTTTGGAACAACTATCCAATATTAAAGATCGGGAATCGGTTATCAATATAGAAAAAGCCAAATACGATACGCAGATGGAAATTTTGGCCGAAGAGGTCAGAAGGATTTTAGGTTTGGCTGAATGGGATGTGTTGCAGCAGCAAAGAGCGCGAAGCCAGACTCAGGATTTGGAAGCAAAAATTATGCGTTTAAAAAACCAGCTTGATACTATTGGCGGTATGGATGAACTGACTTTGAAAGAATACCAAGAAACGGAAAGTCGGTACACAAATTTAAGCACCCAGGTTGGGGATTTAAAACAGGGGATGACGGATTTGCGGCAGATAATTGATGAGTTGGATGTTCATATAAAGCAGAAATTCGGCGAAGCCTTCCATAAAATAAATGAAAAGTTTGAATTTTATTTTCGAGTGTTGTTTAACGGTGGACGGGCGTACCTGAGTTTAATAAAAAGCGAAGATGAGTCAGCTCAAGAAGCGGTGGCGGGTGAAGAAGAGAGTGATGAAATACCCGCAGAACAGCTAAGGCCGGAAGAAAAAATTGTCAAAAAATATGAAAAAGGCACCTCAAATATTATTGGTATTGATATTAAGGCCACCCCCCCGGGGAAAAAATTGTCTGCCGTACAGGCGCTGTCCGGCGGCGAACGGGCGATGACTTCCATTGCCCTGCTGTGTAGTTTGTTGTCTTGCTTCCCGTCGCCGTTTGTGGTCTTAGACGAAGTGGATGCCGCGTTGGATGACGCCAATACTATTCGCTTTGGCCAAATTTTGGGTACTTTAGCGCACCAAACCCAGTTCGTTACTATTACCCACAACCGGGAAACTATGGCTCAGGCTAATGTGCTTTACGGGGTAACCATGGGCGATGACGGAGTAAGTAAACTTTTAAGTGTGAAGCTTGATCAAGCCAAAATTTTTGCGAAATAATTTATGATTGAAAATATTCTTGGCGTTGTAACAAATTTTATTATCCAGGTTATATCTTCCATGGGCTATGCGGGAGTAGGTTTTTTAATGGCTATTCAAACCATGGCCATACCCATGCCTAGCGAGATTATTTTGCCGTTTGCCGGCTCGTTAATTGTTTCGGGCCGGTTTACTTTGTGGGGATTGGCTTTAGCCGGCGCATTGGGTAGTGGTTTGGGTTCAAGTATAGCTTATTACATCGGGTTTAAAGGTGGCCGCCCGTTAATTAATAAGTACGGCAGATACATTTTAATTTCTTCAAGAGATTTAGATTTAGTGGAGAAATTTTTTGGCCGGTTCGGCAGCTGGTCAGCTTTTTTTGGCCAGTTACTGCCTGTGGTTAGGAGCTTTATTGCCTTCCCGGCTGGTGCGGCAAAAATGTCTTATATAAGGTTTGTTTTCTTTAGTATGACGGGTTCGTTTATATGGTCGTTTGCCTTGGCTTATTTTGGCATGAAGCTCGGGGAAAATTGGTCGGCCTTACGGGAAAAAATGCAGGGGTTTGATACGATAATCGTCGTGTTGATTTTATTAGCCGGGATTTATTGGGTTTATAGACACATAAAATTGAGCAAAATTGAGCAAAAATAAATAAAATTGACCAAAAATTTATGAAGCCCGAAGAATAGTTCGCTTATGCGAAAGATCCTCGGGCTTTGTTGTTTGGTTGTGATGTTAGGGATACTTTCGATGCGACGCTACCTGTTCTTTAGGCGCGCGGTGATTGTCCTCGCCCCCCGATCAATACCAATCAGCTCATAAATGGTTGAGTGGTTGTTGTAAGACATGGGTAAGCGGGATATTAATACATGCGCGGTTACAATTGTGTAAGCTACCGGAAACCCGCCGTCCGCGATTGTCACTTCCCCCACTTTTTCAATGCGAACTTTCCAATTATCCATCTCAAGTACGGTATCTAATGTGTCCATTATGTTCCTCCTGTCAGACTGTAGTCAATAAGGAGGCTAGCATATTGTAGAGAAAGAGTCAATAGAAG
>CAYIHW010000078.1:0-4728 GCA_964363335.1 uncultured Candidatus Saccharibacteria bacterium | reverse complement strand
TTGTCTGAAATATCATATTTTGCTTCAAAAAATTATTAAGCAACAAGTCTATTAATTGACAAGATTGATATGATTAAATATGAATGACAAGAATTAGTGCCGTAAAATCCTGTTCAATCTTTTTAATTCAACCATGGCGGTAAAAATAACAAAAAGCGAGTTTAATTCCAGAAGCAGCCTATTGACTGCTTTTTTATTGCTATTTTTTATTTTTATCGGACTAAGGTTATTTTTTTTGCAAGTAGTTAACGGTTCTCAGGCCCGGGAAGAGGCCGCCGCCCAGCATAGTATTTATAAAAAATTACTGCCCAGTCGCGGAGAAATCAAACTGGCTGACAAATTTTCCTTGGAAACGTTTCCGGTTGCGGCAAACTTAAAAAGTTATTTAGCTTATGCCGTTCCCGGGGATATTATAAACGCCAAGGAAGCCGCGGCGGCTCTAGCGCCGATTTTAGGTTCGGATGAAAAAGAATTACTTGGGAAAATTACTCAGGCGGGGAAAAAATATGTGCCGCTAAAAAAACAGCTTTCCGACGAGCAACAGCAAAAAATAAAAGATTTAAAACTTTCCGGCATCTACTTTGATTCGGAAGATACCAGGTATTACCCGGAAAAAACTTTACTTAGCCAAGTATTAGGTTTTGTCGGGTACAGGGACACCACAAAAACAGGGCTTTACGGGTTGGAGCGGTATTTTGAAAAAGATTTAGCCGGCTCCCCCGGAGAATTATATTCGGAAAAAGACGCCGGCGGCGTTTCCATTTTCGGCTCAAACAGAAAAGAACAGCCCGCGATAGACGGCACGGATTTAATTTTAACTGTGGATAAAAATATTCAGTTTCAGGCCGAAAGTGTAATTAAAGAAGCTGTGGTAAAAAATGGCGCTGACAGCGGCAGCGTTATTGTAGTTAATCCAAAAACTGGAAGTGTCTTAGCTATGGCTAACTATCCGGATTTTGATCCTAATGTCTACAACAAGGTGGAAGACCCCAGAGATTATCGGAATGATGCGGTTACCGGCAACTATGAACCCGGATCGATTTTTAAGCCAATAACAATGGCAGCTGCAATTAACGAAGGAAAAGTTACGCCCGATACTACTTACAATGACACCGGTTCGGTGGTGATAGATAATTACACTTTAAAAAATTCCGACAATAAAGGGCACGGCATTCAGACAATGACCCAGGTGCTGGAGCAGTCTTTAAATACCGGAGTAATTTTTGCCAAAGAACAGATTGGTAACGAGAAGTTTTTTGAATATGTAAAAAATTTCGGTTTCGGGCAAAATACTGGAGTTGAATTGTCGGAAGCCAAAGGCAATTTGGATAACCTAAAAGCCAATATCGCGGTAAACTATCATACGGCGGCTTTTGGGCAGGGGATTTCCGCAACGCCAATCCAATTAATTCAGGCTTTTACCGCGCTGGCCAATGAAGGGAAAATAATGAAGCCGTATTTGGTGTTAAGTAAAATTTTACCTGACGGGAAAACAGAAAATACCAAACCGCAAGTAGTTAGGCAAGTAATAACAGCCAAAACTGCGAATATTATTTCGGCTATGTTAGTAAATGTGGTGGAAAATGGCCATGGAAAACGCGCTGGTGTCCCTGGTTACTATATTGCCGGGAAAACTGGAACGGCGCAGGTGCCAAAAAAAGACGGCCGGGGCTATGAGAAAAATAATAACATCGGTTCATTTATTGGTTACGGTCCGGTGGAAGATCCGCAATTTTTAATGTTGGTAAGAATTAATCACCCGCGTGACGTAAATTTTGCAGAAACCACAGCCGCTCCGGCATGGGGACAACTCGCCCAGTTTATTTTGAATTATTACCATATTGCCCCTACAAGACCGCTGAGTAAATAGTTTGATACAAAATTAATTTTAACATTATTTTACATCAAAAAAGATCCGCATGCACGTAAAATGTGATAAAATCGCAGTCTTCTAATTTGTCAGTCTACGAAACTCTGTAATTACAGAGTTTCGTAGACTGATTAAACTATTTGTTCCATTCTTTTAACTGCTGTTCTCCCAATGGGTGGTCTCCCTTTTCAATTTTAAAACTTTCTTTTAGTTCACGACCTAAATTTTTATTGTATATGGCGTTAATAATTAAAATTATAAACATGGCAAGCGTTGCACCAATGCCGGCCATAAGCATATCTTTTTTGCATCCCAAATGTCTCCTTGGGCGCCTAAAAAGGCGATCCCGGCATCGGAAGAAACATTTTTTGCGGTCCACCATTCAATAATTTCATAAACCGCGGAAAATGACAGGGTGATATCTAGCGGTAAATAAAAGCCCCAAAAGCCTTTGGCTTTAGTAATACGTACAAAGATTTCGCGCATGGGGTAAGCCAGCAAAAATCCATAAGAAAAATGTACTAATCGGTCGTACATATTACGTTCCGCACTCAGCCAATTTTGTAGGGTATAGCCAAAAGGCACTTCGGCGTAAGTATAGTGCGAGCCAATAACATGCAAAATCATGAACAGGGTAATTAGCGTATAGGAAACATTAGACAGCTTAAAATAGCGGGCGGTGACTAAAATTATAGGCACAAAAATAAACACTAAGTAGTTTTCCAGTAGCCAATCGTGCGGGTAGACCGGATCAATAGCCGCCCAAAACCAGACCGCCGCAAATGCGAGCAGTAAAAATAGCTTATATTTAGAGATTTTCATTTGGTTTCTAAAAGTTAATATTTATATTAATTATAATCGTATTTGGTTATCCTGTAAAATTTGTGGTGACATAAAAAGACCAACCTCAGGTTGGTCTTTTTATGGCTGGGGCGCCAGGGATCGAACCTGGGAATGCAGGCTTCAAAGGCCCGTGCCTTACCGCTTGGCTACGCCCCAATAATAGACAACTAACTGATATTATAAAATAAAATCGGAAAAAAGAAAAGGGCTTGCTCTTTTCGCTTTTTGCTATCCTGTTTGATATTTGATAAAATGAGTATAGTAAAAAAATTAATACTTTTATGGAAAATATAAAAAAATTCAGATTAAAAAAGTTTATAATTATAGGCCTGGTCGGTTTATTGGTTTTATTTTTGGCTTGGCAGGGGTTTAAACAGCCTGCCTTGCAAGGGGATTGGCAAACACAATTAGCAGTGCCTTCTACTGCCGAATTTATAGGTAATCAGGTAATTGTTCACAATGTCCGCAATTTTCGTTATGGCCCGAAAGAAGCAGATATGCAGCCGGCTTATTACGACAAAAGTTATGACCTGACTCAAATAAAACAAGTGTGGTATGTGGCCGAACCGTTTAACGAAAATAAGTTTGCCGCCCATACTTTTTTGTCTTTTGAATTTAACAACGGTGACTTTTTAGCCATTACCATTGAGGCTCGTAAAACTAAGAGTCAAACTTACAGTGTTTGGAAAGGTATGTTGCGTACTTACCCGCTGATTTATTTGGCAGCTGATGAGCGAGATGTGGTATTGCTTCGGGCAAATCTTCGTAAAGACAATGTCTATATCTATCCAGTGAAATTTTCTCGTGCCGAGAATTCCAAGTTGTTGCTTGTGAGTATGTTGAAAAAAATGAATGATCTTTTAGTCCACCCAAATTGGTATAATACTTTTTGGGCAAACTGTACCTCCAGTATTGTTAATCATATTAACCAATTATCCCCCGGGCGCATTTCTATGTTTTCTTGGCAACTTTGGCTAACCGCTTCTGCTGATAAGCTGGCGTTAAAGAACGGTTTGCTTGATACCAATTTGTCTTTGGAAGAAGCCCGTGCAAAGTATTTTATTACCGAAAAATCCTTACAAGCGGGAGATGTTCCAAATTACTCGACGTTGATTCGGCAATAAGTTACTTTAAATAATTTTCCGCATCCAGCCAGTTGGCAAGATCGGTTTTGTTTTGAGTGTATCCAAGTAGAGTAATCGCGGTTCCTTTGTGGATACTTAAATGCAGGTGTTTTCTTTCGCCGGCAGTTTCTGGGGAATAACCTTTGCCTAAAACCGCTAATTTATCACCTGCTTTTATTTGTTCACCAACCATTTTGGTAATGCTAGAAAGTTTTAAGTGCCCGTATAGGACAGTTACATCTTGTGAGTTAATAATGCACGATTGTACAGCCACACCGCCATAACCGGTGGCGGATTTTTTTAAGAGTAATTTGCCATCACATACAGCCGTAACCGCCACGTCAGTATCTTTTTCACTGTCAAAAGTTTCAAAGTCGGTACCCGTATGATAGCCTTTAAACTTTTCCGGGGAAACCGGGGAAGTTTGTGGCGTAATATAAATTCCAAATGGTTTTTTGGTAATACGTGCTAGACCATTCTGAATTGGTATTGTTAATTTAGTCTCCGCTGTTGGGGAAGGGGAGGCTGAAATATTTGATGTTGTTTGGTTATTACTCGGGGAAGTTTGTCCCGAATTTTTCTGGCACCCCGCCGCAAACATCGCTATCATAAAAAACAAAAAAATTATTCTTTTCATACTCTACTCCAACTTGTCTAAAATATTCACAAATGTGAGAGTTTTAGACAAGTTTATTTTTTAAAAGATGTGATGCAAATTAAAATATTTTTTTAGTACTTGTTCATCCTGCACATCCATCCGGCTTATTTCCATCACTGTAACAAATTTGCTAATGCCGTAATGTTCGGCTACAATAGCCAGCTGTTTTCTTGGATCGTAAGGATAAAACCATAAAGTTCTTTGCAAAGAACAAAAACCCATTTGTTTTAATT
>CAYIHW010000077.1:0-4740 GCA_964363335.1 uncultured Candidatus Saccharibacteria bacterium | reverse complement strand
CCGGGAGGACAAGGTTGGTGACCCATCGCGGCATCAACAAAGCAGGCCTAGCGACCAACGTCGCCGGGCCTGCACTTTATTTTATATTACCAATTTTTCTATTTTTTTATTTCCTCAATAACTTTTGGCAAAGCATCAGCCAAAACTAAATTAAACCTAACTCGCCCAATTATTTTGGTAGCCCTAACTCCTGATAAGTCAAAGCCCTTCATGGAACTCATACAGAAGCTGGGATACTTTGAAGAAAGCTATAAGAAAGCCCTGCGGTTTGCGGTTTGTTATTCCCCTTTACTTTATCAAACTCTAATTATTTACAAACTGCAACAAAACGATAATCGCTGCTCCATGGAGTATTACTGAGTTCATCCATTTCCAGTACACGATCATTATCCCAATGGTCAAGAATTGGGATTAAACTACGGCCACCAACATTCCATGTGGTGCCAAAAAATACTAAGGGATTCTTAAGTTGACGCTCAGGGTATTGAACACCTATGGTCAGAGCATCATCAAGTGTGGCGGCTTTACAGCCATCAGTTGCAATACGATTAGCTACTTGTTCTGTGGTTACATAACCATGAGGTTCATAAAGTATAACTTCACGCTTGCCTGCGGGTATGGTCAAGGAGAAATTTTTTGAATTTATTTCTGCATGAGTAGTTTTGTAATTACCAAGAGTAATTTGTTTCTCTATTGAAACTCTTGGATCTAGAACGATATTAATGGCCTCGGATGATGGAATCTCCACTACATCCGTTTTTACAGTAGATGGTTACTGCTGCCCATTGGTAGTTGTTGGCGTGGAAGACGAAGACGAATTGCATCCTGCTGCTATCAGCAAAATAACTGGCAATACGAACAAAAGTTTTTTCATATATTTATTGTTAGAAATCAAATTATGAATTATGGCTTAATTATACCATTTTGGTCTTGATTTGTAAATCCACCAGAAGTTTCCCAGAAGGCTGCCTTCTGGGAAACCTTTTATTCATCTAATAATAAATATTCTATACCCTTCCGAACTTTTATCATTTCTGCGCTAGAGTTTACAAATTCACTATACGCTTGGCTACTCGGAAACATCTTTAAAATAAAATCCTTATCACACAAAGTGCCATTTCTTATCCCAATATAATCCAAATAACTGCTCCACTGGAAATCTTTAAGGTCAAAGACCAACTCTGCAACTTTGGGATTATTATGGATATAAGAAGAAAGCCACATTAATTGGGAATCATTTTCTACCCTAACAGCCTTGATGCGATCTTGAAAAACATGCCCAACTCTTTCATATTTAGTATTAAAATACTTGGAATAGCTCGTAAAAACTTTTCCTATTAATTTGCTTATAGGTAATTCCGTATTTTGTCTAATCAAAAAATGAACATGGTTAGGCATTAAACAGTAACACAATAAAGTAAAGCAACCCGGTGGGAGAAGTTTTCTAATATATGGGGTATGTGCTTGAGCTATAATCGACGCACCACCCAGAAGACTGCCTTCTGGGGATTTGGGGAATAAGTTTTCTTTTAACCGAAATAGAAAAAACTTCCTATCTTCGTTGTCTAAAAACACCTCTTGCTTCCCATTACCTCGGTTAAAAAGATGATAATACCCGTCTTGAACAAAATTTTTATAATCGCGATTTTTCATCTTGGCATTGTTCCCCTGAAGGCAGTCTTCTGGGGTTGCCCCAGAAGACTGCCTTCAGGTCGAGATCAACTTAATTTAATCAATTCCAAAAACTTTTTTTCATCCAGTATTTCTACCCCGAGCTTCATGGCTTTGTCATATTTTGATCCTGGCTCATTTCCTACTACCACATAAGAGGTTTGTTTAGAGACTGACTCTGTTGTCTTGCCTCCTAATTCTCTAATTCTCAATTTTGCTTCATCTCTAGACATAGATGAAAGCGACCCTGTAATAACAAAAGTCTTGTTGGCAAGCTTAAAGCTTTTGGCTTCTAGCTTATAGGGTAAAACAGACACACCATTTTTAAACAGCTTGTCTATAAATTTTAGGTTTTCTTTGCTTTGAAAATATTCATACAAGCTCTTAGCCACAACCGGGCCAATATTTTCTATGCTACTCATTTCATCAAGGGATGCGGACTTAAGCTTGTCCAGAGATCTAAAATGCTTAGCCAAATCCTCCGCGGTCTGCTCGCCAACATGCAATATTCCCAAGGCAAAAATTAATCTGGGCAACGGGATATTTCGGCGCTCATTTATAGAGGCAATAATATTTTCCGCGCTTTTGTCGCCAAACCTGTCTAAATCTTTTATGTCATTTATCGATAAAGCAAAAATATCCGCCGCATCACTAATTAACCCCTCTTCCTGGAAGCGGTCTAAAATTTTTGGACCAATTTCATAAATATCCAACACGGATACAAAGTGCTGCATAAACCGGCGGTTCTTGGCCGGGCACTTTGGGTTAGTGCAATAGTATGCGACTGAAGACGATGTGCCCCTCTTCTCATGGAGGGGAGAAGATACCCGCAGGGCAGATGAGGGGGAATTATAATTGATTAATAATTTTTGATTGCTTTCTATAACACTCGTCCGACCTCTCCCTACCCTCCCCTTGCCAGGGGAGGAGGGTTCAAGCGCCCCTACACCGCGACGTTCAACACTACCTTGGCAAACCGGACATTTCTCCGGCATTTTAAATTTCTTTTCTTTACCACTGCGCATTTTTGGCAAAACTTCCACGACTTCCGGAATCACATCGCCGGCTTTTTGAATCACTACCGTATCTCCCACCCGAACATCCAGCCGCTCTATTTGGTCCATATTATGCAAAGTCGCTTTACTAATAGTAGAGCCGGCCACCAAGGTGGGTTCAAACACAGCCAAAGGGGTTAATACCCCAGTGCGCCCCACATTAACTTTTATTTCCTTGATTATGGTTGTAGCTTTTTCCGCCGGATATTTATAAGCCGCCATATACCGTGGCGCCTTACCCACCACCCCAAGCTTTTCCTGTAAATCTAACTTATCTACCGATACCACTACGCCATCTGTCCCAAACGGCAGTTTGTCTCTTAATTTGCCAATTTTTTCAATAAACTCTTTTACCTCTAAACTATTTTTACAAACCTGCTCATACTGAAAAACTTTAAATCCTAATTTTCTCAGCAGCTGATGTTTATCTGAATGCGTCTGGCTATCTAATTCTCTAATTCTCTTACTCTCTAATTCTCTGGCCTGCACAATATCATAAGCAAAAAAATCCAACCGTCTTTCCGCGGTCAACCGGGAATCTAATTGCCTTAAACTGCCGGCCGCGGCATTACGGGTGTTGGCAAACAGCGCCTTGCCTTCTTTTTCCTGCCGGGCATTTAATTCTTCAAAAGCTTTCTTTGTCATAACCGCTTCGCCCCGCACTTCCAAAAAGTTAGGAAAAGGTTTTTTGAGTTTTAGAGGAATTGAATCAATAGTTCTTAAATTCTGAGTAATATCTTCGCCAATAAACCCGTCCCCGCGCGTGGCTCCGCGCACAAACTGACCTTGTTCGTAAATTAAAGATATCGCCAATCCGTCAAACTTTACTTCGGCAAAATAAGTTGGCGCTTGCGAGTCAGGTATAGCGGATAAAATTTTTGTAACCCTTTTTTCCCAATCTAATAATTCCTCTGTACTAAAAACATCGTTTAAAGACAGCATGCGCACCTCATGTTTTACCTTGATAAATTTATCCAAAGGTTGGCCGGCAACTCGAGAAAAGGCCGAAGCTTCGCTCTTTAATTCCGGGTACTTAGCATATAGAGTTTTCAACTCCTTTTCCAGGGCATCTTTAACCTCATCAGTTACGGCCGGATCGTTTAGTACATGATAGCGGTAGCGTAAGTTCTCAATCTGCTCTTCTAGCTTATTTATGCGATTTTTAGCTTCAGATAAGTCTTTCATAGTAAATTAATTATACTATTTTTACCGTTGGAAGGCTAATGGATTTGAACAAAAAATCTGTAAATTCCAATTTCAGTTATCCCTAGGTTATTAATAGGCTTATCCACAGCCCTCATTGGACAAATTTGTGTTAAAATTAACTTGTAAATATAGTCGGCCACCAATTTATGGCCGGCAAAAATCAAACTGTAACTTATAAAATTCAAAAATGCCCTTCCAAAGAAAAAAATTTGAACTTTCCCCCAGGCTCAAACTTGGGGTCGGCAGAGGCTATACGCAAAATCAAATTTTAAAAACTTCGGCAATCCTTTGCCTGGTATTCGCTTTAGGTTTAACTTTTAACGCAATAAGTTTGATGGTGAGAAATCAAGGATCATCGGAGAGAATGGAACCGAAAGTGTTAGGATCCAGCGACACCAGAACACCAGAGCAAGACAACGCAGTCCAATTTACCTCCTATACCGTACAAAAAGGCGACACCCTATTTAACATTGCACAAAAATTCAACATTAGCTGGACCACTCTAGCTACCTTAAACAACCTCAAAAGTCCGTTTTATTTAAAACCCGGCCAAACTTTAAAAGTTCCCAAACAATAACGATTTTAAAACTTTTTTAACCTTCTCCCCCGGGCTTGCCCGGGGTTTTAATTTAGAGAGTGAAAATATTTACTTTGCATCCAATTGTTATTTTAGAGTGGGTCTGTTGCCAAAGTATAAAAATAGGCAACCCTTAACAGGACTGCCTATTTTCTTCAACCTAAAAATTGTTAAAATTTATGGGGTTTTTCCGCCGCGATCCCATGTAGCCCTGCCGCCAAAAAGTGAAAA
>CAYIHW010000076.1:0-4760 GCA_964363335.1 uncultured Candidatus Saccharibacteria bacterium | reverse complement strand
AATTTGACAGCCAACTGTCAACTAGGTATAATATGCTTAATTGAATAAGGAACCCAGATCACAGATCTTTTAAGCACGCAGATCTCGCAGTGAGCGATTTGCGCAATCAGCGTTATTAGTGTTTATCTGTGATTTGAATCACTATTTACTAGTCGCAAGTTTTGGGAAGTGTCCAAATTTTTACTGGACAATACGCTCACAGGTTTCGAGCGAGTACCAAGCAGGCGAGCGCGAAAGATCTGACATCTTTTGTCAGTTTTTTAATGCTTATTTTATTCAACAGAACAATTAACAATTAACAATTAACCTTTGACAGACTGCAACCGCAGAAAGTCAAATGTTACTTGTTAAAGGTAAAAGGTAATAAGGATGCCAACAATCAACCAGCTGGTACGCCATGGCAGAAGGTCCTTGACTATAAAAAGCAAGTCTCCTGCTTTAATGCGCCGGCAAAACTTAATCAAGAACAAAACCTTGTTTATAAAAACCGGGGCCCCGTTTATGCGCGGCGTCTGTTTAAAGGTGTACACAACCACTCCGAAAAAGCCGAACTCGGCTTTGCGTAAAGTGGCCAAAGTCAAGTTGACCAACGGGATGGAAGTTATTGCTTACATACCGGGTATTGGCCACAACTTGCAGGAACATAGCGTGGTTATGATCCGCGGCGGTAGGGTAAAAGATTTGCCTGGTGTCCGTTATCACATTGTGCGTGGAAAGTTAGATACTCTCGGAGTCGACGGGAGAAAAAAGAGCCGTTCCAAATACGGAACGAAACGCAAATAACTAGCTTTACTAAATACGAATCGGTTACTAATATACTAATCCCTGACAACCAGCATTAGTATATTAGTAAAAATTAGTAGTTAGTAAAGACAGAAATATTACAAACATATGCCAAGAAAATCCAGAAGTTACGATAAGCACGTCCCCCAGCCAGACCCAAAGTACGGCTCCGTGAAGTATGCCAAATTTATAAACTATTTAATGGAGCGCGGAAAAAAGAGCATTGCCCGCAAGATTTTTTATGATGCTTTAGAAATAGTCGGGGAAAAAATTAAGAGCATGCCGGTTGCGGCCACTGCAGTTAAAGCTGATGCGACCGACAAGGGCGAAAAAGTGCCGGAAAAAGTTTTGGAAGGCCGACAAGTCTTTGATATTGCTTTAAAAAACATTGCGCCGATTATGGAATTAAAGTCCCGCCGTGTTGGTGGCGCTAACTATCAGGTACCAATGGAAGTTATGGAACCTCGCCGGACCACTTTGTCTATGCGCTGGCTTTTAATTGCCGCCAGAAGCAAAAAAGGCGCGCCTATGTGCCAACGTCTAGCCGGTGAAATTGTGGATGCCTATAACAAAGTCGGTATTGCCATGAAGAAGCGTGAAGATGTCCACCGTATGGCTGAAGCCAACAAGGCTTTTGCGCACTTTGCACGCTTTGGCCGTCGCTAAAGCGACCCGATCCGGATATACAGATAGAATCCGGATCTGCGGATGACTACGGATACTAAGTTTTGTGTCATCCCAGAATTCCAAGGCTGTGGAATATCTGGGATCCAGATGATAGGAAATGGATTCCAGATCTCGGATGCACTCGTCAGGAATGACACAACTAAGCTGAATTTTAAAAAATAATTACGTAATTTAAAATAAAAAAAAGAGCGCCGCGCACAACCGAAGGTCGGTCATGCACGGCATGGGGATGTGGGTGGTCAAGGCGGCGCAAGCGGGGCTCAAAGATCGAAGCGTCTTTTGAACTCAGGACTTTGCCTTTTGAGCCAATTGCTGAGCTCGCCGAGCCTTTTCTCAGCTTGTTCCGAGATTCCTGCGTTTTTATCGAGCCAGTCCCAGTCTTGCAACCTGGTAGGTACGGTCATGTTGTTTGCTTCGCAGACTTGCCCGAAACGCAGCTTGAAACCTTGCGTGAACCCTGGCGTTTTTGTTTCCGGCATTTGGTACCCCACGAAGGACCAAACCGCGTAAATATCACACAACTTGTTCATAATCCCTCCTTCTTGCCCTATTCCCAGCTTTTGAATGCCGGTTGATGGACAGCTCAGAATAACAAAGAGAGAGAGGACTGTCAATTAACCTAATTACTCTAATTCATAATTGACCTAAATAAATCCCAATATCAAATTTAGTAATTAGACATTGGTTATTGTTTAGAATAATTAGTACAATTAGAGCCTGCCCTGAGCATGTCGAAGGGTTAATTAGAAATTTACAGACAGAAATCCCGAAATAAGTTTAGGATTACAAATAAAAATTAATAAATCATTTAATCTATAATTAAATTAATTTATGCCTAGAGAATATCCAATAGAACAAACCCGTAACATTGGGATTATTGCCCACATTGATGCCGGAAAAACCACCGTCACCGAGGGTGTTTTGTTTAACACCGGGATGATCCACAAAATCGGAGCGGTGCACGAAGGGGAAACCACCACTGACTGGATGGAACAAGAACGCGAACGTGGTATTACCATCACCTCCGCGGCTGTTACCTGTTACTGGACACCCCGCTTTATTAAATTAGCCGGGGAAGCGAAGCACAAAATCAACATTATTGACACTCCCGGTCACGTGGACTTTACCGTGGAAGTAGAACGCAGTTTACGCGTGCTCGACGGTGCGGTAGTGGTATTTGACGGCAAGATGGGTGTAGAACCTCAAAGTGAAACCGTCTGGCGCCAAGCGGATAAATACAAAGTGCCGCGCATGTGCTTTATTAACAAAATCAACCAAACCGGCGGCGACTTTTACAAGTCCCTGGATTCTATTTTAAAGCGCTTGTCCCCGAATGCTTTTCCGATTCAATTGCCGATTGGTTTTGAAAAAGAAATCAACGGAGTAGTGGATCTTATAAACATGAAGTCCTATACCTATTCAGATTTTACCGACAAAGAATTTGTTGTTGGCGAAGTTCCGGCCGATATGCTTGAAAAGGCCAAAGAGTATCGCCATAAATTGCTGGAAAAAGTTTTGGAAAGCGATGATGCCTTAATGGAAAAATATTTGGGTGGTCATGAGTTGACCGAAAATGAATTCTTAATGGCTATTCGCAAAGCCGTCCGGGGCGGACAATTCTTCCCGGTCCTCGGTGGCGATGGTCGTGGAATTATTGTGCAGAAAATTTTGGACGCGGTGGTAAACTTTTTACCAAGCCCGCTGGATCGTGGCATTGTTCACGGTACAGACATTAAAACCGGCGCACCAATTGAAAGAAAACCTCAGGACGACGAACCATTTACCGCGTTAGCGTTTAAAATTGCCACTGACCCGTTTGTGGGTAGACTTTGTTTTTTCCGCGTGTACGCGGGAAAATTGGAAGCCGGCAGTTATGTACTTAACGCCCGTACCGGTGACAAAGAACGCGTAGGCCGTATTGTTAGAATGCGCGCGGACGAACGCGACGAAGTTAAAGAAGTTTTTGCCGGAGACATTTGTGCTTTGGTGGGACCGAAAAATACTTTTACCGGAGACACTTTGTGTGACGTAGACAAGCCAATGGTTTTGGAAACCATTAAGTTTGCCGAACCGGTTATTTCCATGTCCATTGAACCAAAGACCAAAGCTGACCAGGAAAAAATGGGTATTGCTTTGTCCAAATTGGCCGAAGAAGATCCAACCTTCCGCATTCGCGGTGATGAAGAAACTCAAGAAACAATTATTTCCGGAATGGGCGAGTTGCACTTGGAAATTATTGTCGACCGTATGAAGCGCGAATTTAAAGTGGAAGCCAATGTCGGCAAACCGGAAGTGGCTTATAAAGAAACCATCAAAAAAATTGCTGAAGCCGAAAGCAAATATATTCGCCAGTCCGGTGGTAAAGGACAATATGGACACGTTTACTTGCGTATTGAACCACTTGAGCGCGGTAAGGGTTATGAATTCGTAGATGAAATTGTCGGTGGTGCGATTCCCAAAGAATTCATTAAGCCTGTGGACAAAGGTGTACAAGAATCCGCGGCTAACGGTGTTATTGCCGGTTATCCTCTTGTGGACTTTAGAATTGCCCTGTACGACGGTTCTTACCACGAAGTTGACTCCAGTGAAATGGCCTTTAAAATTGCCGCTTCCAAGGGTTTGCAAGAAGTGGTAAAGCGCGCCGACCCGATAATTTTGGAGCCCGTTATGAAAGTAGAAGTTATTACTCCGGAAACCAACATGGGTGATGTAATCGGCGACTTAAATTCCAAACGCGCGCAAATTAACGAAATGACTGACCGTTTGCACTTAAAAGTTATAGATGCTTTTGTGCCGTTGTCCGAAATGTTCGGATATGCCACAGCCCTTCGCAGTATGAGCCAAGGCCAAGCCAGTTACACTATGGAATTTGATCATTACGCTGAAGTACCAAAAAATGTTGCCGCCGGAATTATTGAGTCTCGTGCTGGTATCAACGTGCGTAAGGGTATGTAACCCCTAGCGCGGACTTATGCGGACTAAAACGCAGACTTACGCGGAACAAAAACAAAGCCGTCACCCGAAGGGTGCCGGCTTTTGAAAATTGGTTCCCTTGAAGGCAGCCTTCTGGGGCTGCCCCAGAAGGCTGCCTTCAAAACATATACCTAAATATATACTTTTAAATAAAAATTGCCCGCGTATTATTTAGTATATATTTAAAATTTTTGTATCAAAATTACAACAATTGTGGTAAAAATGACACAAAATTAAATTAAAAAAAAGTGCCGGCGGTCGCATGGTGGTGCGATCGCCGGCAAGGGTATGGTTGTCTAGCGAGGCCATAGCCACGA
>CAYIHW010000075.1:0-4782 GCA_964363335.1 uncultured Candidatus Saccharibacteria bacterium | reverse complement strand
TGCCCGGATACAATTTAATCACCGCCGCGGCCAAAAGGTGCGCTAAAGAATGGCGTATGTTCTGTAGTTTTTCGGATTTTTCCATAGATTTAAATTTAAGGTTAAAAAATCTTCTACTAAATACGAAAAAGACTAAATACTAAATTTGTTTGTTATCGTATTTCGTTATTTTAGTATTTAGTAGAAATTGTAAAATAACAAAACCCCGAGATCCACTTATTATAAAAATAATAAGTAAAACCCGGGGCCTTGGTTTTTCCAAGACGTTTCCGTCCCAGTTTCCTCGCTCTTTACCATAAAGAACGAAGCTTTTAATCTAAAAACAGTCTCTAGAACCAATTTTAGATTTATTGATTCAATTGTTTCAAGCTCCCTTGGGCTTGGTAGGCCAGATCAACACTTGAAGAACTTTATTTATTATAATATAAGCCTAAAATCTTGGCAATGCCACTTTTCCACATGGGACAATTAATTTAGTTAGTACTAATATAGGTATTTCCATAGGTATATAAATACCTTTGACAAAAAGACATCTCAATGATACCTTAAGCTAGGAAGGTGACGAATGAAAGACTTAATAGTGTGGTCATGCATAATAGCCACGGGCGTACTATTTGCCGTTGGGTCAAGCTTCGCCAAGTTTACGGCCATTGTGGCTTTCGGAATACCAATATACAACGGCCTGGAACATGCCATTCGGAGCAAAAAAAAGTAGGAGGTACTGTGAGCTCAAGCAACGCTTGGCTACTGATTATTTTGGTGCCGCTCTGCATCTTCGGAATCAGAGCCTTGGCTAAGGCCATCATCAGACAAGGCCGACCCGGCCGCCGCTGGGCCGGACTGGAAAATAAGGAGGCGCCTATGGCCTCCAACAACAAACCGCCGTGACGGGTACTACCCCCCTTCACGGCGTTCACTTTTTTATATCTGTGTCATCTGCGATTATCTGTGTATCGGCGGTTAGTTAACATCTATCATCACTACTTCCGACAACTCACGCAGTTCTGCCATTAGTTCATTGCTCATTCCAACTTGAGTTTGAGTTTTTATTTTTTTTGCCGACCGACCGGAGCCCACGGACAAAAACACCTGCACATTGCCCGGATGCTTTTCTAAAATTTCTTTAATTTTATTTAAAACTTCTATATTGGCCAAGTTGGTCATATGCAAAGTGATTTGCTTATTTTTTTCCATTTCATTTAGCGCCATACCATAGAGTTCGTCGTTAGGCAGTTCTTTAATATCCTCGGCGATTAATTTAAATTCTTCATCTTTATCCGACAAGCGTCCGGACACTTGCACAATTTTATCATCAAACAAAAACGGCAAAGCTTTTTCCATCACTTTGGGGAAAACCAAAACTTCCACGCTGCCGGTTAAATCCGCCAGGGTAAAAAACGCCATCGGATCATTTTTCCGCGTTAGCGTACGCTTGAGCCGGGTAATAATTCCGCCCATTACGACATTATTTCCTAATTCATCCAAGTTCAAACTTTTCACAGACCGCGTAGTACCTAAAACTTTGCGGTGAACGTCCAATGGATGCGCCGAAACATACATTCCCAAATGCTCTTTTTCCCACAACAACATTTCTTCTTTCGTCGCCGGATCCGATGGCCTTAATTTTAATTGGGCTTTAAGCATGGCCGCGCCAAACAGCGAGCTTTGGCCGTTGCTTGCACCGCGGGAATTTTCGCGCACAAATTCCAGCACTTCTTCGGTGTTGGCAAGTAGCTGCCCACGTTCGCCAAAAGCATCCAGCGCGCCGGCTTTAGAAAGCGCTTCCCATGACCTTTTGTTAAAACTTTTGGTATAAGCGCGGGTTAAAAAGTCTTCTAACGTGGTAAACGGCGCAGAATTTTGCGTGCTTGATAAAGAAGCGTCAGCGTCTTTGTCTACTGCCTGGTATCTAACATCTATTATCTGTCTAATAACATCACTGCCCAAATTTTTAATCGCATTTAAACCAAAGCGAATGGTTTTTTCATCCACCACCGTAAAGTCGCCCAAAGATTCATTTACATCCGGCGGCAGTACGGCTATCCCTAAGGCTTTACAATCTTCTACCGCCTCGTAAATTTTATCTTCATCACCGGACTCCGCAGTCATTAACGCGGCCATAAATTCTACCGGATAATTTGCCTTCATATACGCGGTCTGGTAAGACACCGCGGAATAGCTCGCCGAGTGCGCTTTGTTAAACCCATACGCGGCAAACGGCTCAATCCAGGCCCAAACATCTTCCGCTTTTTTAAAACTCCACTTGGAAGTTTCCTGACAGCCCTGAATAAATTTAATTTTTTGCTTGGCCATTTCTTCGGGAATTTTCTTTCCCACAGCTTTTCTGAATTTGTCGACTTCTTCCCAAGAGTATCCGGCCAAGTCATGGGCAATTGTTAACAAGTCATCCTGGTAAACCAAAATACCGTACGTGCGCCGCAAAATCTTTTCAAAGGCCGGATCAAAATAAGAAATTAAACTCGGGTTATGTTTGCGTTTTATGTATTCTTCTATAAACTGCATCGGTCCCGGGCGATAAAGCGCTATCATGGCCATAATGTCAAAAATACTGGATGGCTGGAGTTCTTTTAAATGCCTGGTCATGCCGGAAGAACCCAGCTGAAAAACGCCAAAAGTTAAACCTTCCGACAATAATTTAAAAGTTTTCGGATCGGGGTGGGGGAGATTGTAAATATCAATTTTAGTATTATGGCGTTTTTGTACAATATTGACCGCGTTTTCCAAAATGGATAAATTGCGAATACCGAGCAAGTCCAACTTAACCACGCCAATAGCGTGCGAGGAAGCATTTACATCCAGCGCGTACATATCGTACTGGGTAATAATTCTTTCCCCGTCCGGTTCTTTTTGCAAAGGGGAATAATCGGTTAGGTCGGTTGGCGTAATAACAATTCCGGCGGCATGCACCGAAGCATGGCGGGCGCAACCTTCCAATTTTTTAGCAATGGTTAATATCCGGTTGGTTTCCGGATCACGCTGGGAAATTTCCTTAAGTTCCGCGTTCATTTCCATGGCTTTATCCAGGGTCATTTGGAAACCCTGCTTGCCCAACGGAATCATTTTGGCAATTTGGTCACACTTGGAATAAGCCACGCCTAAAGCCCGGCCGACATCGCGCACGGCGGCGCGCGCCATCATGGTACCAAAAGTGATAATTTGCGCCACCTTTTCTTTTCCGAACTTTTTAGTAATGTAGGCAATGGCTTCGTCGCGGCGATTATCGGCAATATCTAAATCAATATCCGGCGGCGTCGGCCGATGCATGGTCAAAAACCGCTCAAATGGCAATTCATAGTACAGGGGGTCCACATTAGTAATACCTAAAATTCTTCCCACAATGCTTCCGGCCGCCGAGCCTCTGGTGTTAGTAATGGCGCCGATACTGTGTGCGCCTTCTACTACATCTGCTACCATTAAAAAGTAGGTATCAAACCCTTTTTCGCATATTATATTCAGTTCGTAATCAATACGTTCTTTTATTTCCTGAGGAAGCTGTAAAAGATTTTCTTCCTGGTCATTGCGAGGAGACCCGAGTGCATCCGAGGGGCGACGTGGCAATCCATTATCAAATTCATTGGGAGATTGCTTCGGTTGCACTCGCAATGACACATCAACAGGTTTCCCGTAAAGAGGCAGGGCTTTTTCGTAGGTGATTTTTATTAAATACTCGGTGGTGGTAAAGCCTTCCGGAATTTCCACTTGCGGGAAATAACGCTGGTCAATCTTAATTTCCAGGTTGCACATATCGGCGACTTTTTGGGTGTTTTCGACCGCTTCCGGCAGGTTAAAAAACAATTCAGCCATTCTTTCCGGAGACTTCAACGACAAATCGTAAGCGCGCATATCTAATCGGCCGGTGTCGTTAACCGTCCGGCCGGTGCCAATACAAACCAGCAAATCTTGCGCCTCAAAATCTTCCGGATAAATATAATGACAATCCGCCGTGGCCACCAGCGGCAAACTATTGGCTTTAGCCAGAGCAATTAATTTACTATTTAGATCCTCCTCTTTCGGGTCCGAGGTGCGGCTGTTGCGCTGAATTTCAATAAATAACCGCTCGCGGGTAAACATCGCTAAATATTTTTCTAAAACCATTTGCGCTTCCGCGGTGGAGCGGTTCATTACCGCGCGCGCAATCTCGCCGCGCTGACAGCCGGACAGGCAAATTAACCCTTCGGCGTGCTTGGCCAAAAAGTCGGTATCGATTCTGGGTTTATAGTAAAACCCCTGCAAGTGGCCGGCGGTAGTTATTTTAATTAAATTTTTATAACCGGCTTCGTTTTGCGCAAGCAAAGTTAAATGAAAATAGTCGGAATCGATTTTGCCTTCTTTATCTGTCATTCCGCGAGGGGAAATATAAGCCTCCATTCCGATTATCGGCTTAATCTTTTGCTCCCGGCATTTGTTATAAAATTCAATGGCTCCGTACATAGTGCCATGATCGGTAATCGCTAAACTTTCCATACCTAACTCTTTGGCTCGCTCTACCAGCGGGTCAATTTTCGACAAACCATCCAGTAACGAATAATGGCTATGGCAATGCAAATGGGTAAAACGCATTTTATCCTTGATCTTTAATCTTTCATCCTTAACTTAAAGCTTGTCTGCGCCTAGTAAGGGACTGTTGCCGAATGTCATTTTGACTGCAATTTCAGAATTTTGGCGGCTTGCCCCAAAAAATTTATCCGCTTAACTCAAGGTTAAACATCAAAATTTATTTGTGCCAATCCGCTCAAAATTCTGAAATTTCGTCTTAAAAGC
>CAYIHW010000074.1:0-4862 GCA_964363335.1 uncultured Candidatus Saccharibacteria bacterium | reverse complement strand
ATGAAACAAAAAATAGTAAAACTTGTAAAATTTGCTACGGTTACGGCAATTATACTGGCTCCCGCCGTGGTATTTGGGTATAACGAAGTGCAAGGTGGTTTGCAGACTAGCGGACTTTCCGGATTGTTTGGCACCGGTGGGCTAACCAGCTCTCGGAGTTTGCCGGAGCTGATTGCCAACGCTATTCGGTTAATGTTGCTGTTTGCCGGCGCCATTGCCGTGGTGTTTGTGATTATCGGCGGGTATCAATATTTAACTTCCGCCGGCAACGAAGAGTCCGCGGAAAAAGGCCAGAAAACTTTAACCAACGCGATTATTGGCGTTGTGGTCGTGGTCTTGGCTTATGTAATTATCAACGTGATTGTGAATTTGGTTAGTAGTAACAGTGGTTTTGGCGGTTAATTTTGCTTTCATGAAAATAAACAAAAAAATTATTATTGGAGTTTTGTCGCTTATCGTATTTATAGTACCGGGTTTTGTATTCGCTCAGCAGGACTCATATGGTTCTTTACAGAACTGTATCGATGGAGGAAATACTCAGGATTATTGTTGTACAGCTTTCCAATATTCTGCGTGTCAGAGTGTTGATAAATGTGCTAATAAAACTTGTGATGTTGGGTATCCGTGTAATCCGATAAGTGGGGAATGTGCTGTAAATCCATCTAATCCAACTCCGCCAGTGAGCAACCCACCAACAACCCAGCCTGCGGCAGAAACATCTGAAGGTGCTTGTATAAACACCGGAAAGTGCCCAACAGGTTTATGTGAAATAAATGGGCTTTGTTTGCCAAAGCCTACTGGGTCTGTAGACAGCTTTGTCGGTAAGACCACTTTAGTGGGATTGCTGTTAAAAATAATTCAATTCTTATTAACTTTTGCCGGTGTTGTTGCTGTGGGGGTCTTGGTTATTGGTGGGTTTTGGTATATTACTTCCGCCGGGAACGAAGAGCAGGCGGAAAAAGGGCAGAAAGCCATTACCAACGCGATTATTGGTCTGGTGGTAGTAATTTTGGCTTATACCATTGTCGCTATTATTTCTTCTACCTTAATTGCCGACAAATTTGTAAAATAAAAATTTATATTTTAGCGGCTCCTAACCGAGCCGCTTTTTTTGTTGTTTGGGATGCCTTCTGGCTTGTCTACAAAACTATGTAATTACATAGTTTTGTAGACAAGTATGTATTTTATTGTTTGATAAGATAGTGATAAGACGTTCACTTGCTTTATTGCCAAAGGCGGGGTTAAACTGTTAAAATGTATGTGTTGGGTCTGTTGCCGAATGTCATTTTTGCCCAAAACGAGCTTGCTTGGTAAAATTTCCAAAAAATTTTATCCGCTTACCTTCTAGGTAAACATCAAAATTTGTTTTGAAAATTTTTCTCAAGCTATCTCATTTTGCATCAAAAAGCCCATTTGGGCAACAGACCCGTGCTGTTAAAGTTATCTTTTAGTGGCTAAGGTGGCATATTTATCCCGTACAGATGGGGGGCGGGTGGCGAAATGGCAGACGCACTAGCCTTAGGAGCTAGCGAGAGAAATCTCATGAGGGTTCGACTCCCTCCTCGCCCACCATCTGTACGGAACGCATCTAGTCCGCCAGAGGCGGAAGCTGACGCCCGAAAGGGCATGCAGGTTCAATTCCTGTCCCCGGCACCAATACTTCGCCTCAATGAATTGGGACTTACAAGCGCAAGCATTATCACTCTTGTCAAAGGGTTGATAATCTCATATACTGTATAGACTATTAATGAAAATCTCTTATGGGAAAAATTGTAAAAAATATTTTATTTATATTAGCCGCGTTTTTATTGGTTAGTTTTTTATTCACGGCTTTTTCTACGGACAGCAAGACTAAAATAGTCCCTGTTTCGGAAATAATTAACTTGGTTGACCAGCAAAAGATTGAGAGTTTAAGTGTGGGCGACACGTCGGTAACCGCCAAGCTTAAAGACAGCGATGAAACAAAAACCGCCAAGCTGGGGCGGAATGACAACATCTATACTGTCTTAAAAGACAATGGCGTGGCACCGGAAAAAATTCGCGCGGTAAAAATAGAAAACCAGACCAATAGCACGTTATCTACATTAGGCGGAGCGGTATTGCCGTTTTTAATCCCGTTAATTTTTATTTCTTTGTTCGTGTATTTTTTAATGCGCCAGGTTCAAGGCAGTAACAATCGCGCTATGACTTTTGGCCAGAGTTCGGCAAAGCTTAATGACGAACGGAAGAACCGCGTTAAGTTTGCGGATGTTGCCGGCGCTAAAGAAGCTAAGGAAGAGCTGAAAGAAATTGTGGAATTTTTACGCTTTCCGCAAAAGTTTTTGCAACTCGGCGCTAAAATTCCAAAAGGCGTATTGCTCCTTGGCAGTCCGGGCGTAGGTAAGACCATGCTAGCCCGAGCGGTCGCCGGGGAAGCTAACGTACCCTTTTCCCACATTAGCGGTTCAGAATTTGTGGAAATGTTCGTTGGTGTTGGCGCCGCGAGGGTGCGCGATTTATTTAAAAAAGCCAAAAAAAACGCGCCGTGTATAATTTTTATCGATGAAATTGACGCAGT
The DNA here is from genome assembly GCA_964363335.1 of uncultured Candidatus Saccharibacteria bacterium. Lineage (GTDB taxonomy): Bacteria > Patescibacteriota > Doudnabacteria > UBA920 > UBA920 > PALSA-1336. The sequence continues at coordinate 2,305 of CAYIHW010000074.1, read as the reverse complement.
CGGCAGACAGCGTGGAGCCGGTTTGGGCGGCGGGCACGATGAACGCGAGCAGACCCTGAATCAAATTTTAGTAGAAATGGACGGCTTTGAAACCGATACTAATGTTATTGTTATGGCGGCTACAAACCGTCCAGACGTCCTTGATCCAGCGCTTCTTCGCCCGGGTCGGTTTGACCGTCAGGTAATGCTGGATTTGCCGGATATTAAAGATCGCGAAGCCATTTTAATAGTGCACTCAAAAAATAAGCCAATGGCAAAGGGCGCGGATTTACGCAAAATTGCCGAACGTACTCCCGGGTTCTCGGGCGCGGATTTAGCTAACCTGGTTAATGAGGCGGCAATCTTAACCGCGCGCCGGGATAAAAAAGAAATTTCGGGCGATGAACTAAAAGAATCCATTGAAAAAGTTTTGCTTGGTCCGGAACGCAAAAGCCATATCTTATCGACCAAAGAAAAAGAAATTACCGCTTACCATGAAGGCGGGCACGCGTTGGTGGGAAGCGTTTTGGCTTACTCCGACCCGGTGCATAAAGTTTCAATTATTTCTCGCGGCCGCGCCGCCGGCTACACCATGAAGTTGCCCATTGAAGACAAACATTTGCACACTAAACAAAGTTTCTTGGACGAAATTGCCGCCTTGCTGGGCGGGTACGCGGCGGAAAAATTGGTTTTTAAAGAATTAACTACCGGCGCTTCAAATGACCTAAAAGTTGCTACAGCTATAGCCAGAAAACTGGTTATGAATTATGGCATGAGCGAAGCCATTGGGCCCATTGTTTTGGGAGATCAACATGAAATGGTCTTCTTGGGCCGGGAAATTTCGGAACAACGCAATTATAGCGAGGCCGTGGCTAAAATTATAGACGATGAAGTAACTAAAATTATGATGCAAGCCCTCTCCCGCGCAACGGAAGTATTAACCAAGCACCGTAGTTATTTAAATACTATTGCCGAGCGTCTGGTGAAAGACGAAACCTTGGAGCAGGAAGCTTTTGCTGAAATTGTAAAAGATATTATTCCGGCCGAAAAAAAACTATCCGCCAATGAACCAATATTATCTGTGGCATAAGTAAATTTTATCGTTTAGGGTAATTAAAATAATTAGGTGAATTAGAAATTTATTCCATGTTCTCCTATACTGCAATTATTCGCAAAGCTTATACCAGTAGTATAAATAACCCGAGGCTTTGGCTGTTCGGGTTATTTGTTGTTGGTGGGTTTAATTTGAATTTTTTGCAGTTCCAAAATATCCCCTTAAAAAAACTGGTTTTGGAAAATCGACCTTCAGACCTTTTTGTCTATTTACAGGCGCGTCCCGGAACCTTGGCTGCTATTAGTGCCGCGGTGTTGTTATTTGCTTTAGTCGGGCTGGCGGTGACTAACTGGTCTAGAATAATGTTGATATTATTGGGCCGGCAAGCTTTAGAGACGCATCCGGCGGCGTTTAAACAGTCCTTACAGGAGAGCAAGAGCAGTTTAACGGGAATAATAAAAATAAGTTTACTCACTACCGCGTTAATGTGTTTTGTGGCAGTAGTGCTTATTGTGCCAACACTATGGTTGCCTATGGAAAACCCGCTAAGGTTTTTGTTGTTGGAGGCTTCAGTGGTGGCCTTTTTGCCGCTGGCTTTTATAATTTCTTGCATTAATATTTTTACGGCTTTTTATGTGGTTTTGCATAAAATGCCTTTAAATAAGGCATTAAATTGTGGAATTGATTTTTTTATTTCCGTATGGCCGAGGATTTTAGGATTAGTGGCAGTGCTGATGGTTATTTATTTAGCCAGTTTTACCATCGGGGTGTCAGTAATTTTCTTGGCCAAAGAAGTTTTAAGGCTATTGTTGCTAATTTTGGTGAGGTTCCATATTTTACCACTTTCTGCTATTATATTAGTGTTAAAAACTATTTCTACCGTTTTATTCTGGTTTTTACTTTCCGGTTTAAGTGTTTTTTTCAACCAGTCTTTGCTGGTTTTATTTTTAGAACTTTCCAAACCGATTGAGGCCCCGGACTATAAAAAAGACACTGAACCTGTGCCGGCAGTTTCGGTTTAAAAAATGTTCTAATAGCTGGATAGGGCTTGCCCTACGAAGCTTTAGCGTAGTAGGGGCGGTTAGCTCAGTGGTAGAGCATCTCATTGACGTTGAGAGGGTCGAAGGTTCAATCCCTTCACCGCCCACCATGTACCATTCGCTCCGCTTAGGTATATGGCGCGCCATTTCAGAATTTATCAGGTGTGTCAGGTAATTAATAGACCTGTTGCGTTTTAATTTTACTAGACAAAATGGGATATTTTAGACAAAA
>CAYIHW010000073.1:0-4870 GCA_964363335.1 uncultured Candidatus Saccharibacteria bacterium | reverse complement strand
ATTTTTATTTTTAGCTACTTTAAGTATAGCAGGGTTATTTCGCTACAAGTCTATTGGATTGCTTCTCGCAATTCCCCCACCCGCTTCCACTGCTTCCTGGCAACAGGCTGCACGAAAGTGCAGGAGCCGAAAAGCCACCCCAGCGAAATAATTGAGCTGGTGACAATGACGCTTCAGGAATGGGTAGACCTGGCCATACGGGACGGTGGTATTGATGAACCGTCCGCTGTCGTGGCCACGGCCCGTGCCCTACCCTGCCTGTTGGGTATGGCGAGCATCAATCTCAGCTAGAGAACGCAAAAAAACCGCGCCCATGTGTAGCACGGGTCCCCACAAAGGACAAGTGCAAAACATGGCCGCGGTTTTGTATTTATATCAAGCTAAATTCATGGCTTTAAAAATTTCCCTAAACCTCTGCTCGTAAGTGTGCTCTTTTATGGTTCTTTCATACCCGGCTTTGGCAATAGCCAGCCTTTCGCTTTCGTGCCCCAAATAATATTTACATTTTTCGACCAGGTCTGTTTTATTTTTAAAAATTACAATTTCTTTGCCGTCAACATAATAATCGCGTAAATTATCCGCGTCCCCGGTAAGTAAAAAGCCTCCGCAAGCCGGCACTTCAAAGGTTCGGCCTTTTATTTGCCGGCGCTGAGTTCCTATGCCGGCCAATAAATTCGACCAAAAATGGTGACCGTTAAACTTATATTTACCCAATTCTTTTTTAACCACTAATTTTGCCAAAATTTTCATTCTGTCTTTCGTGGTCATGTATGGGGTTTCAGTAAAATTTAAATTAATTTTGGAAAAAGTAAAAATTTCCAACATCCGTTGCTGGTCAACCCTGCCGCTTGGCCATCCCCCGCCAAACCCTTCTGCCGGGAAGCTATTATTTTTTAGGAACTCTATATATTCTCCTCTGTTGCCGTAATTTTTGCCGACAAAAGTAACATTATAGTTATTTGGGGCATCAACAGGGGTTTGGGGAAAGTACAAAATATTATTTGCCGCCCATTGGGTTTTAATAACATTTTTTACGCCTAAATGCTCATATTTCACCAGGGCCTGTGAATCCGTGGTGGAAATTGCCGAAAATAAAGGTGCCCAATATTTAGAAAAAATTGGAAACCTCCAATGATCATCCGCAAACCAATTAAAGGTTTTAGTTTTAGTTTTGCTGGTAATATAACTAATTGTTTCCTTTTTTATTTCCTCGGTAAATAAAAAACAAAATAGCAAGTCAGGTTTTTTTTGTTCCACTTCAAAAATCAATTGCGCGTTTAAAGCATCTCGCCCGACTTCCATCATTTTTTCATCCATCGCGAACAGCTCGCAATTAACACCCGGCATTCTGTTTAACACATCAAAAAAATTTTGATATTCAAAAGACAATCCGGCTTCAGGACGACCGTATTCATATTTTAAACCGCAAAAAAGTATCCTCATAGAGCTATTTGCTTTAATATTTTTTTATGAGCCGGAATAACAGGCTTAGGCAAATCTTTAAAAAACCCTATTCGGCTTCCTTGCCAAGATCCAGTTACTTTCTTTGACAATATTGTGCAAAGCAGAACAATACTTACACTATGCCTGCCAACCATTTGAACTTCTTCCAAAAATTCCGCGTAACCTAAAGTTTTTTTAACAACGATATTAATTCCTAATTCTTCCTTGGCAATCCTTTTTGCCGCTACCTGAATAGATTCGCCAAAATATACCGAACCGCCCGCCAGCTGCCAATACCCTTTCCACGGTTCAATGTCCCGTTTACTGAGAATTACCCCATCTTTAGTTTGTATTACTAAATCCACGCACAGCCTGGGGACTCTGGCAAATATTTTTTTAAATTCTTTTTCCGGCAATCTATTGGACATTTAAAATGCTGTCAATTAATGAAACCAATTATTTTCTCATTATTTCTTAAAAAACTTAGTCGTATCCAGTCCGGCCTCTTTCATATCCGCTTCAAGCATTATCTTAACTAATTCCTTAAATGTAACTTTCGGCTCCCAACCTAAAACTTTTTTCGCTTTTGTATAATCCCCAATCAATATATTCACTTCCTGGGGACGATAATATTTTGGGTCAATTCCGATGTATTTTTCCCAATTACCAACCCCAACCAAAGAAAAAGCTTCTGTTAAAAATTCTCGGACAGAGTGGGTTTCTCCGGTAGCGATGACATAATCGTCAGGTTTTTCCTGCTGGAGCATTAACCACATTGCTTCCACATATTCTGGAGCATATCCCCAGTCTCTTTTAGCATCCAAATTCCCTAAATAAATTTTATCTGCCTTCCCGGATAAAATTGCGGAAATCCCGCGGGTAATTTTTCTGGTCACAAATGTTTTGCCGCGGCGCGGACTCTCGTGGTTAAATAAAATCCCATTACAAATATACATCCCATAAGCGGTGCGGTAATTTTTACAAATCTGGTGGGCAAAAACCTTTGCCACGCCATATGGACTGGCCGGATTAAAAGGCGTAGTTTCTTTTTGCGGAATTTCTAGGACATCACCAAACATTTCACTAGACCCGGCTTGATAAAATTTAGTGGGAATTTTATTTTCCCGGATCGCATCAAGCAGCCGCAAAGTTCCCAAGGCCACCACATTAGCCGTATATTCCGGAATATCAAAACTCACCCTAACATGGCTCTGTGCCCCCAAATTATATATTTCATTCGGTTGAATTATCTTTAGCAAATGGTTCAAATTAGAAGCATCAGCCAAATCGCCAAAATGCAATATCAGCTTTCTGTCAGGCTTCTCTGGATTCTCATAAATCTGCTCAATTCTCTCCGTATTGAAAACACTTGACCGCCGCATAATGCCATGGACTGTATAACCTTTATTTAGCAAAAATTCCGCCAAATAACTGCCGTCTTGGCCGGTTATACCGGTAATTAATGCAGCCTTATTTTTTTCCTGATTCATAATTGATGATTCTTAAGTCCCTATAAATTTAACATAAATGGGCTTTTAAATCAACGGGATTTAAGCTAAAATATAGACTATGACTGTACTCTATATAATAACTTCAGCTGATGGCGGCGGAGCCCAAACTTATGTTTTAAGCCTAGCCAAACATTTTAGCGGCGCCATTGCCGTGGGCACGAAAAATAACAGGTTATTTCAAGAAGCTACGCAAGCCGGTTTGGAAACTTATCCCCTATCCCATTTAAAAAGGGCAATTAACCCGTGGAGTGATTTTTTGGCTATTTTAGAAATTAGACAACTAATAAAAGATTTAAAACCTGACATAGTTCATTTAAATTCCAGCAAAGCGGGGGTTTTGGGCAGTTTCGCGTCCGTAGGCTTAAAAATCAAAGTAATTTATACAGCACACGGCTTTGTATTTAACGAACCGCGCTTCTGGCCGGTAAAAACTTTTTTTCTGGCTTTAGAAAAAGTCGCCTCCTCCTACCGCGACTATATTATTGCTGTATCCGAAGCCGACCGTGCGTTGGGCTTGAAATTCGGACTAATAACTACCGATAAAATTTCCGTGGTATATAACGGCATTGCGCCGATAAATTTTCTTTCGTCCGGGGAAGCCAGACTAAAATTAAATCTTACCGCCGATAAAATTATTATTGGCACTGTAGCGAACTTTTATAAAACCAAAGGCCTGGACATTTTAATAGAAGCGGTCAGTTTACTTCCGGCCGATTTAGTCGAAAAATGCCGGTTTGTAATCCTGGGAGATGGCCCGGAAAAAAACAATATAAGATTAATGTTGGAAAATTTGGAATTAACCAAACTTTTCACTTTGCCTGGAGGAATAGAAAATGCCGATATATATGTAAAGGCTTTTGACGTTTTCGTCTTGCCGTCGCGCAAAGAAGGTTTCCCTTACGTCATTTTAGAGGCCATGCAAGCCGGTTTGCCAATAGTTGCCACAGATGTCGGGGGTGTAAAAGAAGCCTTAGGAGACGCAGGGATTTTGACCCCACCGGAAGACCCCGTTAAACTTGCCGAAGCAATTACCAACCTAATAAATAACCCCGACTTAAGAGAAGCCCTGTCAGCCAAAGCTTTAAAACAATCACAAAATTTCACGGAAGAAAAAATGCTGGCGGAAACCGAAAAAATTTACCGCCGCTTATTATTAACATAAAGCTTACTACCGCCTGTCAGAAATTACTACAAATAACCCGGGTACGGGTCATACGCAAAACATGATTCTAAACGGTAAAGGTTGCCTTCTCGGTGTCATCCCGGGCAGTAGCATCCGAGAGCCGGGATCCAGATACTTGACTTATCCATGGACTGGATTCCGGATAGCCCGCCCTAATGCACTCCGGGCTTCCGGAATGACAGCGTTGTTGGATGGCCGTTTGCTAACCCACTATTGCGTATGACCCCGGGCACCCGCCGGCAAACCCAGACGCATTTGTTGGATCATACGCAAAAGTGGGTATGTAGTTTGCTCATTTATGAGCCGATAAATCGGCAAACTACAATAGTACTTGTTTTGTTTCGTAATCCAAGGCTCCGGAGTATTAATTTTCGCTGATATTATTTTGTATCATTTTTACGACAATTGTTGTAAATTTGATACAAAATTATTTTATAGATTATAGACTCAGACGGCACACCTATCTCCAACCATAGGGCAACCCCAAACCAAGCGGTTCGTCTCCCAGCCAGGCCATAACGACATTCTTAAATTTGTAATCGGCTTTTAAAAATTGAGTGGCTGAAAAAAAGGGGTGTTTAATCCCGTCCTGAATAAGATAAACGGTTTTATCACTGGAAAAAAGAATTAGGCTCCCTTCTCCGTGTGTTGGCAGTTTTGTGGTTAATCCCAAGACTTGGGGTATTAATTCAAGCGTGGTTGTGGCCGGCTTGAGCGGTTGAACGTAATAATA
>CAYIHW010000072.1:0-4954 GCA_964363335.1 uncultured Candidatus Saccharibacteria bacterium | reverse complement strand
CTCTAATAAATGTTTGTCAGATTCTAAACTGTGCAAAACCAATGAAGATTAGCGTGAGGACAAATACCGTTACATTTTCCTGTAAAAATATAAAGATATGCTATTTAGTTGTTAATGTCGTATATTTGGGTACGACTAAGCAGTATACTCCAAAATAGCTATTTTGTCAACCCCGTTAGAGATAAATCCCCTTGTTCAAAGCAAAAAGTATATTTATTACCTTAAATAAAAGAAAAAGCCGGGGTGTTACATCCGGCCTTTTTCGATGATTGTCGGACTCATTGAGTCCTACGGTTTTTCCAGTCGCATTCCAGGGAACGCAGAAGCCCCGGAACAATAACCTTGTTGGAATGATGCTGATGGATGCGATCCAGCTGGCGCCGGATCCACTGCCCCGGCTCCTCCTGAAAATGGTTTTGCAGTACCATCTTAAGCTCGTATTTCAGATTGCTGGGCAACCTGTAGCTCATCAAAAACTCAACATACTCTTGCGGAGTCGACATTTGTTACTCTCCCTCCTTATAAAACTAACTCCATATTATACATATTCTTTAAGAATTTAGCAATACCAAAACTCCCCCGTCTTGGCGAGGGAGTTTTTCTTTTTTGATATACTTGTGTCCTTGTATATTTACATCCTTGCCCTAATACATTCCGCCCATACCGCCACCCATGCCACTTGGGGATGGTTCAGCTGTCTTGGCTTCCGGCTTGTCTACGACAATTGCTTCGGTGGTTACCAAAGTGGATGCAATGGACACCGCGTTTTCCAAAGCTAAGCGGGTAACTTTCACCGGGTCAACAATTCCGGCTTTCATCATATCTTCCACTTTGCCCTTGCCCCAGTCGGCTTCGTCATATTTGAGAAAATCATACCCGGCATGAGTGCCGCCGGTTTGAATGTAAGTAATAATTCCCGTCGGCTCAACACCGGAGTTTGCGGCAATTTGCCTCAATGGCGCTTCCAAAGATTTACGCACAATTTTGTAACCGGTTTTGCGCGCGCCGTTTACTTTGGCCATTTCAATTTCAAGCAAAGGAGCGATTTTCGCCAATGCCGCGCCGCCGCCGGCAACTATGCCTTCTTCTACTGCCGCTTTAGTAGCATTTAACGCGTCTTCAATTTTAAACTTTTTCGCTTTCATTTCCGTTTCGGTAAAGGCGCCGACTTTAATTACGCCAATTCCGCCGGCAAGCCTGGCCATTCGTTCCTGCAATTTTTCTTTATCAAAGTCCGAGGTGGATTCTTTATATTCGGCTTTAATTTGGCCAACCCGGGCGTCTATAGCGCTCTTGTCGCCTTGTCCGCCGACAATGGTGGTGTGTTCCTTAGTGGCAATAACTTTTCTGGCCCGGCCAAGGTCGGTAATTTCAGTTTTATCTAATTTCAAACCCAAGTCTTCGGAAATTACCGTACCGCCGGTTAAAATGGCAATATCCTGCAACATTTCCTTGCGGCGATCGCCAAAGCCCGGGGCTTTAACAGCCAACACGCTAAAGGTACCGCGCAATTTGTTGACCACAAAAGTAGTTAAGGCTTCGCCTTCCACTTCATCGGCAATAATTACCAATTCCTTTTTCCCGCTTTGCGCTACTTTTTCCAAGAGCGGTAAAATTTCCTGGACTGAGGAAACTTTTTTATCCGTGACCAAAATATACGGATCTTCCCAGACCGCTTCCATTCTTTCGGTATTGGTAACCATATAAGGATTAACAAACCCTTTATCAAAACGCATACCCTTAACCACTTCTTTTTGCAGGCCCGTGGTTTGGCCTTCTTCCACGGTAATTACGCCGTCGTGGCCGACTTCTTCCATTGCTTCAGAAATTAATTTGCCGACCTCTTCGTCTAAGGAAGCGATAGTTGCCACCTGCTGGATTTCTGACTTTTCCTTTACGTCTTTTTTTACTTTGCTTAATTCCGCCACAACAAACCTCACGGCATCGTCCATGCCTTTTTTAATTTCGTTGGCTTGGGTGCCGGCTATTGCCGCCGCTTCAAACGCTTCGGCAATCATAACCTGAGCCAAAACCGTAGCTGTGGTCGTACCGTCGCCGGCCGCCTCGTTGGTCTTGTTGGCTACTTCTTGAATTAAGGAAGCGCCGACGTTTTCAAATTTATCTTCCAGTTCAATATCTTTGGCCACGGTTACGCCGTCATCGGTTACTACCGGACTGCCGTAGCCCTTATCTAAAATTACCGCCTTGCCCGTGGGCCCAAGGGTAACTTTTATGGCGTTAGCCGCCTTGTCTACTCCGGCTTTAATTGCTTGCTTGGCTTCAAAACCGTACTTGATTATTTTACTCATAATATATTCTCCACAAATTCACTAATGGCACGAATTACACGAAATCAGACTTGGTGATATTTGTGTTAATTCGTGAATTAGTGGATAAATAATTGTTATTCTACCAGCGCTAAAATATCGCTGTCGTCTTTTTCTTTTCCTACGTATAAAATCTTGTACTCAACTTTTTCACCGGCTTCTTCAATTTCCACTTCTTCCCCGGCGTATTTGCCAAAAACTACCGTGTCTCCGACTTTAATGCCTAAACCGGCAATTTCGCTGCCGTTGCCTAATTCCACAATTTTTCCTTGCGCTTTTTTTTCTTTATCCGCGGTATCCGGCAAAACAATTCCCGACTTGGTTACTTCCTCGCTGGAAAGCTGTTTTACCAGTACCCGGTTGCCTAATGGTTTTACTTTCATAGGTTTCTTTCTATTAATTATTTTAAATATTATTAATTATCACTCTACGATATTGAGTGCTAGGGGTATTTTAGCAAAATTCGGGACTCTGTCAACCCCTCACCAACTTCTTTAAATAGACCTTCAAAATTTGATAGTTTTTCCAGCAATTCAGCTCATCCGCGGATTAAGTATTAAAGAAGTTGGTGAGGGGCATGATATAATAACATCATGATTAACGCTTATCAAGCAGCGGATTCGGCTATAAAATACCTAGATTTTCTAAATTCGACAAACGGCCAAATTCAGCAAAATATTCTTTGGCAGGCAATTTTTCCGCGCTTGCCCAAAAACCCCGCCTCTAAAATTTTAGACGCGGGCTGTGGGCCAGGCTGGCTGGCTGCCAGAACGCGGAAACATTACCCAAACACCCAAGCCTGCGATTCTTCCGAGATATTTATTAAATTTGCCAAAAGCCGCTACCCCAATATTGTATTTAACGAAGCGGAATTATTACAACCCCTCCCCTACTCCCCAAATTTTTTTGACGTCATAATATTAAATATGGTCGGACCGGATTTAGCAGACCTTGAACTAGCACTCAAAAATGTTGCCACGATTTTGAAACCAGGGGGCAAACTAATAATGACAGTACCTAGCCCAAAATTTTCATATCCGGCAGCGGTTTGGAAACGAAGCATTTTTGACGTGTTGCTCGGCAAAAAACCAAAATTAATTTTTAATCCACCGCCGGTCGGCGGACAAAAAATTGCCAGAGAATTTTCCGCAGGTAAAACCATTCCCTCCTTTTACTATACTATAGATAATTACCAAAAAGCGGCTCGCTCAGCCGCTTTGACCCAAACCATGTTAGAAGAAGTTAAATCCTCAATTGACAGCGAAAAATTTGATTTAAACTACCAGCTTTACAGATACCCGCTCTTGTTGCTTTTGGAATTTAGCAAAGTCGGCTAATAAACCTTGTTGTTTGCTTTCTGGGTGGAAAGACAACTCATCTTCTTCCACCACAATAAATTTTTCGGTGCGGATTTGCGGTAATTGCCAATTTTTCAGGACATTGTCCAGCCATAAGCCAAACCGGTTGGCAAACAATTTTTCCAAAAAAGTTTGAATTCTGCTAGCCATCTCGGTTTCGGGATGGTTTAATTTAATATTCGGGAAAAAAGCTTTTAGCCACGGCTCATTTATTTTTTGAAATTGCCACAAACTATGCCGGTAAGTAAGCGGCCGTAATTTTAAATATTCCGAAGCGGTGTAAAGATTTTTAAGCTTGGTTATTTCCTTCGGCCCCATAACGTAATGATTTAAGCAGAATCGATTGGTAATATGCCCATCGTACCGTCTTTTACCCAAAACCTGAAAATACGCAGTTATAATTGTCCGCGCCAGCCACATAAAATCCGGACGAACAATTACAAACAAATCTATGTCCGAAGATTCTTTTTGCTGGCCCATGGCCTGGCTACCGGCCAGGCCCACTCCCCGGACAAACGGTAAAAATCTTAAAGCCTTTGTATACCGATAAATTAACTTTTCCCGTGCTAGTCCAAAATGATAATTTCGCAGCCTGGCGCTTACAATATCTTTTCGGCCCGACAAATAATAAAACCCCAAATAATTTTCTACCTGGCCCTGGCACTCGTTATCTATGCAAGATAAAACCTCATCTACTCGGACTTGGGGTTCTGGTTGACGATTCTCTATTAGCTCCCCTTGCGAGTTGAGGTGTAACTTTAATTCCGCCCAATCCGCTGCTAAAAATTTATGCAATTCCAAAAGCGTCAAGGGATAATCTTGCAGATCAAAAAATTTCAGGGTAGATAAAATCCGATTTTTTAGCATCTTATAAATCCTATAGGTCTTATTAGTATGAACTCATAGCGAGTAGAGTGTCATTGCGAGCCCGAATGCATCTGAGGGCGCGGCAATCTTTGGAAAATATAGATTGCTTCGTCGGTTGCACTCCTCGCAATGACAGACGCTGATGATGACCGTTTAAGCCTTATAAACATAGGCTGATTACGAAATACTCGCTATCACTTAAAAGACATCTTGATGGTAAATTATCAATCGAATAACCTGCCATAAACCTTCTAACGGGGTGATATGAGAAAATTTGACAGTTTATTTTTTCAGGAATAATATGTAAATACCTAACATTTAGTACAAATTATAAAATTAAATTTACTTTTATGGAACTTACACAAGAATATTTTGATAAAGGTATAGGTAATTTAATGGCAA
>CAYIHW010000071.1:0-4963 GCA_964363335.1 uncultured Candidatus Saccharibacteria bacterium | reverse complement strand
GCAAAGATCCGGTTTTTTTAACCACGCAGGATTTAGCCAATACCGTGGAGTTTGTAGTTAACCAGCCGGATAATAGCGTAATTGAAGATATTACCATTATGCCGTTTGAAAATAAAATTTGATTTTAGCTTATGAACAACCAAATTGACAAAAAAATAAGAAAGATTATAATATATATAATCAATATTTAACCTATATATTATGTCCATAGTCAATTTTGCTATCCCGCAAATTTTGGAGAAGCGCATTGAGCAGACAATTAAAAGCAAGGGTTTTTCCAGCCGAGCCGAGCTGTTTCGTTTCGCCGTGATGCGCTATTTAGATGCGGAAGATAATCTGCCTTTATCTAAAAATAAAAATATTGCCGTGCTTTCCAGTCATTTAGGCCAGGTTGTAAAACAGAAATTGGGCAGTGTAAAGCTAAAGTTGCCGAGTTTGGAAAAACAAATGCAGCGAATGAAAAAAATGTAATTCTCTGTTTATGCCGCAATTTTATCTTCCCGATCATTTTTTAAAACAACTGAAGCCTTATAGTAAGAAGTTCAGAAAACTTGAAACAGATTTAATAGTCGCTTTAAGAGCTTTTTCGCCGGCTATTGCCCAGCATTTGGGTCATAAGCTTTACAAACTACGCTTAAAGGCTTCGGATTTTCCAAGAGGTAAAAGCAAATCTTTTAGGCTAATTATTTTTCTTTGGCACGACCCTGAGTTGGTCGTGCCAATTGCTATTTATTTTAAGGGTGATATTAAAAATCTTTCCCCAAAAGAAATAGAATTTTATTTGAAACTAACTATAAGAGAGTTGGAATTAATAAATAGAGTTTAATTTTATGCAAAAAAAATATTACGGTGAGCAAACAGAAAAAGCCATTAAGAATTTTCCGTTTCAGGTCTATCGGGTACATAACGAATTTATTATGGCTTTAACCATGATAAAAAAAGCCGCCTCCTTGGCAAATTTTGAAGCCGGAAATTTTGGGCGCAGTATTAAAGACGCTATTGTTAAAGCCTGTGACGAAATTTTAACCGGCAAAATGAAAGACCAATTTCCTCTTCGCGCGCTTCAGGGCGGCGCCGGCACCTCTATTAATATGAATGTTAATGAAGTTGTGGCTGGTAGGGCTACGGAAATTTTGGAAAGAAGCGGCAGAAAGATTGTGGTGCACCCCAATGACCATGTTAATTGCAGCCAGTCCACAAATGACGCAAACCCCTCGGCCATTAAAATTGCCGCTATTTATTTAGCCTGCGATCTGCAAAAAACCACGCAGCTTTTGTCTGAAGCGCTTGAGAAAAAGGCAGTACAATTCAAACACATCCCCAAACTGGCACGCACCCATTTGCAGGACGCGGTGCCAACTACCTTAGGAGCCGAGTTTGGCTCGTACGCAGCCATTATCCGTTGGCATCAGGAAAAAATCAACCGGGTTATTACCTATATGCAGGAATTGAATTTGGGCGGTACGGCCATTGGCAACAGTATTAATGCCAGTCCAAAATACATTAAAGCGGTGTACCGGCAATTAAATAAAATTACCGGGCATAAGTTTCACCCGGCAAAGAATTTAATGTCACAAACATCCAGCCAGACGGATTTTTTGGCTATTTCCCAGGCGGTTACCGCGTTGTGCGTGGATTTGTCAAAAATTGCCTCTGACTTAAGGCTTCTCTCCAGCGGTCCTTTGGGCGGCATTGGCGAAATTACTTTGGCGGAATTGCAAAACGGTTCATCCATTATGCCAGGCAAGGTAAACCCGGTATTGCCGGAAACCGTTAATCAGTTGTATTTTTTAATTTCCGGCAACAACTTAACCATTGAGCATGCCGCCGCGGCCGCTCAGTTGGAGCTCGGGGTAATGTTTCCAATAATTGCCGACCGGCTATTACAAAGCCTTAAGCTAACATCGGAAGTCGTTGAGCAGTTTGTAAAAAGTTGCATTAATAAAATAAAAGCTAATCCGAAAAGGTGTAAAGAGCTACTTGAAAAATCCACTGCCTATGCCACCTTGCTTACGCCAATTTTAGGTTATGATGCCGTATCTTCCGCTGTAAAAGAGGCGGTTGAGTCAGGGAAAACTTTGCGTGAAATAATTGTTGGGAAAAAATTGTTAAGCGACAAAGAATTTAACAAGGCCGTTAATTCCTTTAAATTATAATGTACATAGATTTAACCCACGAATTTACAGCTAGCATGCCGGTTTTTCCAGGCGATGTTGCCCCGGAACTAATTAAGACCGCCGATGTGTTTAAAGACGGCATTAGTGATTACCAAATAAAAACCGGCATGCATATTGGAACGCATATTGACGCGCCGGCGCATATGCTGGCGGGCGGAAAAAATTTAAATGAATACCCGGTGGTCAGATTTTTTGGGCGGGGAGTACTTATAGATGCGCGCAATAAGTCCATGGCCGACGTTGAATTGCTAGAGAATATAACAATAGAAAAAAATGATATTGTTTTGGTAATGTTTGGTTGGTCCAGTGAATTTGGCAACGACGAGTATTATTTAAATTATCCGGTAGTTGCGGAAAATTTTGCCAGCCGTTTGGCAAGTTTAGGCGTATCTATTTTAGGCTTAGACACTCCCAGTCCCGACCGGGCGCCTTACAGTACGCATAAAATTTTATTTAAGCAAGATATTTTAATTATTGAAAATTTAACCAATCTGGAACATCTTGTCGGTAAGGCGCAATTTGAGGTTGTTGCCCTACCGGCGAAATTTCAAACCGATGCCGCTCCGGCGCGTGTGGTGGCAAAAATAAAATAATATTATTATGCATTCCTCGTATCATTCAGGAAAACAATTAGATATAGTGCTTAATTTTGAAATTATTACCTTTATCGTATGCATGGTTTTTATATTATTTTCTCCTTTTTATTTACGACTTGAATTTAATTTGTCTGCAACAGCGCTATTTTTAGGTTTCGGAGGAGCAGTAATTAGTTATTTTTTACTCATACTCTTGAGTCAGTCTAATAATCTGCTAAAAGATATCCGTAGATTTCACCAAGGGGTGGTGGGGCGACCCCTAGGGTTTAAATATTTTTGGTATCCGTTTTTGGTTTCTATTCCGGAGGAGTTATTGTTTAGGCTTGTATTGCCCGCGTTAGTACTGTTTTTTATTCCCATTTGGCCGTGGAATGTGCTTATTGCGAGCATCCTTTTTGGGATGGCGCATATACGTAAAGGGACATCCCCTTTGGTTCCATTAACGGCTTTTGCTATTGGCGTTGTGTTTGCTGTGGTTTATGAGCTGTCAGGGAAAAATATGCTGGCGCCGATATTAGCACATTTTATTTTTACTTTATTAAGAGTATATAAATTTGGTAATTCGTAATGAGCATTTTTAAAAACAATTTGAAACTGAAGTTTTTGTTTTTGTGGATAGTGATTATAGTGTTAGGAGTTTATTATAAATCCACTTTATTTAACAGTTATTCGGCGACAATGTTTTCTGTGCCGGCATTAGGATTTATAATATATTTTATTTTGAGCTGTTTGAGGGGCTTTACTTTAATTCCGGCTACCTATTTTGTATTAGGCGGTCTGGTATTTTTTCCGCCACGGTCTTTATTTGTTGTAAGTTTAATAGCGGTACTTATTTCTTCTTTGTTAATATATTATTTTGCGGACTCTTTTAGATTTTATAAATATTTTGAAAAGCGCTATTTTGAGCAAGCTGCAAAAATTAAAAGCAGGTTTGAACAAGCGGAGGTGCCGGTAGTTATTGGTTGGATATTATTTCCTGTGGTTCCGGCCGACTTGGTTTGTTATGTCTGTGGAATTTTAAAGGCAGATAAGAAAAAAATGCTAATTGGGGTTTTTGTCGGTGAGGGAATATATTTTGCTTTACTAATATTTGCAGGTAGCCAAATAATAAAGGTATTTTATGGGAAATAAGAAAATTTTGATATTTCATACTTCCGTCGGATTGGGCCATAAGAGTATGGCCGAGAATATTGCCGCACAACTCATCGAAGCCGGTTTGGAAGTAAAGCTGGCAGATATTGGCCATGTACAACAGGGCGGGTTTTCAAAAGTGGTGGTGGTGGTGCACCAATTTATTAACCTACACTTACCGTTTGTTTGGGCCTGGCTATATTTTTGGGGACATTATGTTATTTATCCTTTTCGCGTTTTTATTGCCCGCTTTAATTCCCGAAAGTTAAAAAAACTTATTTTAGAGTACCAGCCGGATTTAATTATTTCTACCCAAACCACATCCTCTGCTGTGGTCTCCTATTTGAAACGAGCCGGGGTATATAACAAATTATTTGGGATTGCCTTTTCGGACTATCACTTGCATCCGTATTGGCTATATAGTCAGGCAGATTTTTATTTGGCGAATATTGTTGAACAAAAATCAGAAATGATTCAGCGCGGCATTCCGGCAGATAAAATTTTTGTTTGTGGCATGACCTTAAAATCCAAATTAGCTGTGGATGTTAATTCCATAAAACAAAAATTAAACATCAAGCCTGAGGAACAGGTGATCTTGGTTGGCAGCGGGTCTTTGGGTACGGGGTTTAAAGAACAGTTGTTGCATCAGCTTAGCAAAATTGCCAATACAAAAGTATTAGTGGTTTGCGGTAAAAATGAACAGTATAAAAAATATTTGGAAGAAAAATTTGTCCATACCAATATTTTGCCGCTGGGGTATTACAGCCCCATGGGTGAGCTTTATGCAGTAGCTGACATATTTTTTACCAAGCCCGGGGGGCTAACAGTGGCGGAAAGTTTGCAATATAATTTGCCTATAATTATTACGCATATTTTACCCGGACAAGAACAGTTAAACTTGGATTATTTATTGGCCAAAGGGTTAGTGGAACAAGTGTCGGACTCGGTAATAGAACAAATAGCCCTGGCGGATGTACGAAAACAATCCTTGCAGACAAATCCGAATGTTCAACCAATTATTAATCCATCAACAAACGTTAAAACCGCAGTTTTAGGATT
>CAYIHW010000070.1:0-5071 GCA_964363335.1 uncultured Candidatus Saccharibacteria bacterium | reverse complement strand
TCTTTGCCCGTTAATTTTAAGTACACGTCTTCTAAGGAAGCGGTTTTAACCGTGAAGCCGTAAAATAGAATGTTGTGATTTTTTAACACCGCGACAATGGCGGAAACTTTATCCAGAGAGGTAATTTCCAGAATAACTTTTGGGTAATTAGCATGGACTTTTTTTACTTCCGGCAAAGAAGTAAATAAATTGGCATCAATTTTATTTTCCGTAAAAAAAGATACTTGGGTGGTATCGGATAAGTGGTCAATCAGTTTTTTTGGCTCGTCTATTTCCAAAATTTTGCCGCTGTCCATAATGGCAACGCGATGGCATAAAAATTCCGCCTCTTCCATAAAGTGGGTGGTGAGGACAATGGTAATACCTTGGCGGTTTAAAGTTTTAATTAATTGCCACAAGTCCCGGCGGGCTTTGGGGTCAAGTCCGGTAGTCGGTTCGTCAAGGAATAAAATTTCCGGGTTGTTGACCAGAGAAGCGGCAATAGTGAAGCGCTGTTTTTGGCCGCCGGATAAATCTTTAACTTCCGCGTTTTCCTTATCGCTTAAATTTACCAGTTGGAGTAATCCCTTTTTTTTGTCATCGCGAGGGAGTGCGGCCGACCGTGGCGATCTGTCTTGAGATTGCTTCGGCTGCGCTCGCAATGACAAGGAGGGGGTGTATAGCGAAGCGAATAAATCCAACAGTTCGCCTAAAGTTAAATGGTGCAAATATTGGCTGGATTGAAGTTGAATGCCAATGCGCTTTTTAATGGCCTCGGTTTGAGTCAAATTATCTAATCCTAACACTGTCACTTTACCGGAAGTCTGCACCATTAATCCCTCTACTATTTCCAAAGTTGTGGTTTTCCCTGCGCCGTTGGGGCCTAAAAGACCAAAAATTTCTCCCTTTTGCACAGCAAAAGAAATGCCATTTACAGCGGTCAGTCCGCCTTTAACTTTACCCTTTTTTTGGTAAACCTTAACCAATTTGGTAATTTCTATAACGTTTTCCATAAGGCTATAATAAATATACAGGAAAAGAATTTTGCATTTCGTTGTTGGCGGAGTTCATTTTTAAATAAATATGCCATAAAGGGATTTGCGGGTACTGGCGGCGAAATTCTTTTGCGGATTTTTCTTGGCCTGCCCCCGGCTTTAAAGTCTGTTTAACTTCCAGTGCGACTTTTTTTTGTTCCGGCAATTCCACAACAAAATCCACTTCCTGTTTTTCCTTTGTGCGCCAAAATGAGTATGGTCGTTGTAATTTTATTAACTGGCTAGCGACCGCGTTTTCCAATAAGGCGCCTGAGTCCGTCCTTTTATCCAGAGGACGGAAGTCGTCTACCGCGTGATTACGCAGTCCGGTATCGTAAAAGAAAATTTTGGGATTTTTGACAATTTGGCTTCTGCGGTTGGTAAAGAATGGGCGGACAGGCAGGCAGATAAAAGTTTTGGCTAAAAAATTTAAACTTTGTTTGACTTTATAATCGCTCAGTTCGGAAATTGAACACAATTCCCGATATTGAACCAGATTGCCAATTTGTAAGGCTGTCGCTTGAATTAACTTGGCCAGTTTAAAATCATCAATAATCCCTAAAATATCCTTAACTTCCCGTAAAAAGAAAGTGTTATACAGTTGTAATAAAATATTCTTTTTTTCCGCTTCTCCCTTTTGCAAAACAACTTGCGGATAGCCACCGAATATCACAAATTCCTCGTACAGATTTTTTAGATAATTTGCGATTAACGGAGAAACAGAAAGTGTTTTTACTCCTAAGTCCGGAGAGTTTAAATTTATTTTATTTTCTAGGTACAAATTTATTAGGTCGGAATTTTTAAAACGAAGGAATTCTTCAAAATCCAGAGGGTAGAGTTCAAATACAAAAACCCTACCAACTAGAAATTTTATGGCTTTGACGGTCAAATCAATAATTGACGAGCCTGACACAATAATTTTTGTCGGGTTTGTGTCGTACCAAAACTTTAAAAGTTTGCCACCGTTATGGGCGTATTGAAATTCATCAATAAAGACATATTTGTATTTGCCGTAGACCGCGATAAATGAATTAATATCCTTTTCAAATAAAGCCAGGGTTTCTATATCTTCAAAGGTAATAAAGACCGCCTCCTCTTTAACGGTTTCGTAAATATGCCTTAATAGGGTGGTTTTACCGCATTGGCGCGGGCCGACAAGGGCGATAATTTCCTTTTCCGGCAAGTACTTCAAAATAGTACCCTCAATTTTTCGCTTAATATACACAAATTTAAACAGTTACTACTAGAATTAAATCTATTTTAATTCTAGTAGTTTAATGATTTCTTGTCAAATCTGAGGCAATGTACTCTTTTTAGGGTAAACCTTAACTAAATCGGTAATTTTAATAACGTTTTGCATAAAAGTTATTATTTTCTTTCATCTTTGAAGGCAGCGTTTAGTTTTGTCCCAAAAGGACTATTTCCAGCAGTTTTAGTAGGTTCTGCTGTAGAATAAAATGGTTTTGCTATTTGAGATGGTGGTGATAATTTAAATATGGCCATAATTTCTTCTGCGCCTGGGCCATTGCCTTCTATGCCATCCCAGCCTTTTGACGTCTGGTGTGCCCCGCCAATATATGGAGCATAATGTCCAATGCCTTTGGCGTTGGCAAGAGAATAACTTTTTGGTTGAGAACCTTGTCCTTTTCCTTCGTCTTCATTGCTTACCCAGAATACTTTCCAGTTGGGGTCTTGTACTATTCCTAAAAATTCACCCCCCTCTTTGCCACTGGCTACCGTTGGCAGTTGTCCTTCCAGCGGAGAAATGCCTATACTATTTATATGTTGGTTATAACGCCTATACATTCCTGGAAAAGCAATACCAACCACACTCCTGTTCCCCGGTAAATATAAATTTTGTCCCGCAATTTTAAGTCCAAACCCCTCACCTGGCTTACGGCCATATTTTTCAAGCCTTGAAGGGTTTATTCCATTAAGATACCAAATAGCCGGGCTGGCAGCAATTTCTGTTTCTGTTTGAAGTTGTGCCGGATCTGTTATTCTAATTTCCCCGCGTAGCGATAATTCAACGGTTATGCGTGTTAAAAGTTGTTCGTTATAACTTTTTAGTTGTGCAATACTTTCTTGCAGTTTTTCTATTGGGTCAATGCCAATAAGTGGATGTTGTGGTCTATTTAAGCCATCCAAACGTATGTGCAAATTATTAGCTTCCTCTATGAGCCTTGTTTGCTCAGTACGCGCTTCTTCCAATGTTGTTCCCGCGAGTTCGTAATTTTCAAATTCCTCTTTCATTTTTTCCAGTGCTTGGTCAGCCGTTGCTTGCCATAAAGCTTCGGTTTGTGCCTGTATTATGTCCCATTGTTGATTATATTGTTCGGTCCATTGTTCTGGGGGTAGGCTATAAAGTCTTGCGTCGGGAGTCGGGGGCTTAATTTTTTTAGCATTTTCAAAAAGAGTCTTTATCTCTTGTTTTTTATTCGCAAGTAGCGTGTCGCGTATTTCTTCCGCAGTTTCCCCTTGTGCCGGTCTATTTATATTAAATGATTTTATGCCTTTAGAAGTTGGGCTTCCTTTAGTAAAGGTATTTTTTTCCTCTTTTCTTATGCCTGTAACCAAATAATAGAAAGTTTTGGTGGTTTCTCTACTACTAGCGGCCCTTCTTTCATCTAAGCTTTCCAAATAATGTTCTGTGTATTTTTCATCTTGTTTAACTACCTCTAAGCCCCCTGGAGCTTGTAAAGCAACAATATCGTCTCGTAGCTCTGAAATTCTACTTTGTTGGTATTCATTACTAAGAAAATCCTGAAAGCTTTCTGTCGCTATGGATGATGGTGGCAATATTTTTTCGCGGACAACTTTAAGAATTGCTTCTTGTTGTTCTTCCGGAAGCAGTTCAAAAACTTTTTCTAAATGTGGATTCGTTTGAAGAGACGCTGCTTCGCGCCATACTTTAGCGCCTGGTATGCCTTCAAAAGAAAACTCCGCTAATACATAGTTTCTATTTTGTTTCCACTCACCAGAGGGCATTACTTTCCAGTGCTCCGTGTCCATAGCCTCCGGCAACCAAACTTTTTTTTCGCCGTGAGGGTAATTTAAAATAAGATAACCATCTGAAACCGCAACGCTTTGAGGTTCTCCAAATTCATCAAAAAATTTTTCAACAGAGTTTCTTTGTGGTGTAAGACCAAAAAGCCATAAGCTCATTTTTTCTTGCGCTTTTCTAAATGGCTCATTGGCTTTAAACGCTACTTCATAGCCGGGGCGCAATTTTCCATAAGGTTTATTAATACCGTAAGATTCAAGCTCACGAACTCCAAAAACCGGTTCTCCTTTTGGCCGCAGGTCCCATTTTTCCGGAGCCGCGCAATCGTCGCATTCCACATGTTCGGCCGCAGGTCCTTGTTTCCTTTGAATCACTTTTGAGACATTTACCTGCGTGGCAGTAGGTTCTTGGCCACGAGATGGTTTAATGTGTCCACACATATTGTTAACGTGACAAAAAACCCTTTGCCCATCGGCTAACAGAATATAGCCGTACCCTTTTTCTCTCCTCCAGCTATCAATGCTTCCTTTAATTGGGCCTTGCTCTGGGGCACCTATTTTTTCAATTTTATCTCCAGTGGGAGGTTGTGGAGGGCCGCCTTTAAATTCACCGTTCATAATATTAGTAGTTAAGGGTTACTTATTTTTTTGTTATCAACTTTAGGAATATAGCGGGGGCAAGGATAGTTATATTTTTATATTGCCGTAATTCCAACAAGTGGTTGTCCCCTGAAACAATAAAATCCGCGCCGGAAGCGAGGGCACAATCTAAAAATATATTATCGGAAGGGTCGGTTTTAATTATATTTACGCGGTTTGTTGAGGCAAAAATTTTGACAAGAGACACTATTTTCATTTGCTCCGGCGGTAAGAATTAATTTCTTTTTGAATCTCTCCGGGGGTAAGCGGCGGCAGAATTGAAATATTTTCTGAAAGTTTTTTGCCGGGCTTTTCCAATTTTTTAAATATTAATTGTCCCTTCGTAGGCCATACCAAAACCTTGGCTCCTTGCCAAGCCTTGCCTAATTTTTGTGGCAATGTAACAGTACGATTTT
>CAYIHW010000069.1:0-5135 GCA_964363335.1 uncultured Candidatus Saccharibacteria bacterium | reverse complement strand
TTATATTTTCCTAAAGACGGCGCAAACTTTACGTGTTCAATAAGATCGCGAATATTATCCACACCGGTATTGGAGGCGGCGTCGATTTCCACCATATCCATAAAATTACCAGCCTCCACGGCTTTGCAAATTTCACACTGCCCGCACGCATCTCCAGCGTTTGGCTTTCCGACTTCCGATTCTCTGATTCTCCGATACTCCGATACGCAGTTAACCGCCTTAGCCAAAATTCGCGCCACCGATGTCTTTCCCACCCCCCGGCTTCCGGTAAACAAATAAGCATGGGCAACAGACCCCGCACTTACCTGGTTTTGTAAGGTACGGGTAATTGGTTTTTGGCCTAAAACTTCGGTAAAAATCTGAGGCCGATATTTTCTGTAAAATACTGCCATAAAATAAAAAGTCCTTTTAAAAAATCAATTTTCTACCCACTTTAACTATATGATATAGTAGTTATCCACAATAGTAAATTTGACGTTGACAAAACTAACTAACTAACTTATAATAAGTTCGTGGTACTTGTTAGGGCTTTGGCTCTCTCACGGTTAGAAAGTATAAACCGTAGACAAGTGCCCGTAAAATATTAATCATTTTCCAAATTCCCTGCATGCAGGATTTTTTTATTTTGGGAATTTTTTTGGTCATTTTTCCAAAACGGGATAATACTCCAGAAAAATTTGTTCCAACCTAACCATAAACTTAAGTACAAACTACGTAGTGCAAATATTCTACTGTGCTTTTTGCGGTAAAATCCCTATTCTCGTCCTTATCTGCCTTAAATCTGCCATATTCTTTAGTAAAATAACCATATTCCCCTCGCAAGCTCATTTCTGTTCTTATCGCATCACATCTCTTTCCGTTTTCATCTGAAAATATTATAGTTTCTCATCTTTATTTTTAGTTCTACTGATAATCATTCTAGTTCTGGTTGTCCTGAACCACAATTTATACATACATTGTGTTCTATAAGATGCGTACCGTCCATATCTATCATCCTACTGCTTTTTGATTTTTCTCCGCAAAACTCACAAACTTCGTAACCATCTTTTTCAATACTTAATTTGGGATCAAAATGTTCGATATTCAAATAACGATCAATAATATTATTGACTACTGTTGAAACAGTAGCATAATCATCTTTACTATAAGCACTTTTTATAGATTTTCTTGTTTCGTCGTCAATGTGAATGTTTATTTTTAGCATAGTATCAAAAAATTAATTAATGTAAGTTTTCTTCAAAATATTTTGATAATCATTTTCAACTTCTTCATAAGTCAAAAACTTTAACCTGCTATCAATCGACTTGAAAGCGGTTTTACCTTTTTCCCTCTCAAATTTTATTCTTCTATCTTCAGACGCTACGCAATAAAATTCTGTAATAAAATCTTGCAACTCCATAAATTTTATAAAAGCATCGCGAAAATCTGTTGAATGCTCAACTTCAAAAATTTTGTGTGGAAATCCTCTATCATTGAACCAAATAACATCAGCAAAACTTGCACTTTCTTTTATAATTTTTTTATAAGTAAAAGCTGGCACCATATCAAGCGTCGCCAAACTACCAAGTGTTTTATTTTGGAAAACCCATTTTTTATCGTTTGTATAAGTATCTTCAACTTCTGGTTTAATATTTCCAATCTCCAAAAGCATTCCCTGCATTTCCGCGTGTTGTCTATTTATTTTTTCTGTTTCATTTTTCGGTTCAAGCTGTTTTGGCAATTTATCTAAATATTCCGTCAAAGCATAGACACCTAAACCAATCCTTGTAAATCGCTCGTCTCGTTGCACTTTTTCCATAACTGTATAATCTGGCGTTTTCCCAACAATTTTACTCTTATCTTTATATTTCCAGATTTCTCTATATAAAAGTTTTAATGGCGCAAAATAGCCATTATGTAGCATAACTTTTTCTATCGCCTCAGAATAAGTTGTATCATCGTTATTATGCATATTGAAATTTTTTAAAAATGTAATAATCGCTAGATAACGCCCTGTATATCCAAATCCCCTCTTTGTTTTGTTTGCCTCGGTTGCCTTCCATAAGTATGGCATTTTATTTTAGCAAAATTTAAAGCATAATCTACATTTAATCACTGCTTTACTCTAAGTATATTAGCATTTTGTCCTTATAAAGTAAAAAGCCCTTATTTTAAGGGCTTTTAACAGCGTTATCTATAATCTATTTTTTGAACACAAACAATTTATAACCAATAAAGTTCCAAGCCAACGAGCCAACTGTGGCCAAAATTTTTGCGTAGTTTAAATTATCACCGGAGTTAGTAGAGAGAACAAAAAAAGTGCTTGCTCCGTATAGCACCAAGGAATTAATTAAAAACCCGGTAACGCTAACCGCAAAAAAAGCCACATAATCTTTTTTGTCGGCTAAGGCTTGTTGTTTAAAAAACCCGAATGAATACCACAACACCAACTGGGCTATTATAAACACGGTCAAAATACCCAAAAAATAAATCGGTGGCGCAGAATTATGTCCACCAACAAATACCAGCGCGTATATAACCAGACCGACGACACCGACTAAAGCCAAACGGAAAAAATTCTTTACTAAATTTACATTTTCCCCGCTAAACGCCCAGTATTTATTCCAAAAATAACTTTGTGTAACAGCCAAAATAAATCCCGGTAAATTCACCCAACCCAAGCTAGCGCCTTTAGTTACGCCAAACTGAGTGGCCATATAATTTAATACCAAAACATCTATGGTGGTATTAAACAGGCCAATAGCGCCAAACCGGATTAACTGCAAAAGCACGGGGTACTTTTCCAACAACAGAGTAATCTTATTCGTAGTTGGTAAAGGTTGCACTGCTTGGATGTTGTCCATGATTATTAAATATCAAAAATCAAAACCAAAAATTCCAACACTGCCATTTGAAATTGCCTGCCCGCCATCAGCTGGAGCTTCAGGCGACTGCGGGCGGGGAAATTTGGATTTTGAAATTATTATAACTCTTCGTCTTCATCCATAATAATTTTTTTGGCCGTAACGCCATCGCTCATTTCCATATCGGTATGGCCGTTGTTGCTGCCTTTTTTAATCACGTTTTCCACTGCCGCCCATTCGGTTTCTTTCCCTTGCGGTACAACAATTGTAACCTCGTCGCCCGCTTCGGCTTTAAAATAAGTTAAGGAAGCCAATAAAACTTTGTACGGTTTGCCTTCGGCTAAGACTTTAAAGTCGCCTTTTTCATCTACCAACAACATGCCCAACATTTTCTTGCGCTCAATTGGTCCAATTTGTTTGTATATAAACGAGCCGTCGTCGGAAATAGTCAATTTTAAAACATCCCCTTCCACCAACTTGGATTTGGAAGCGTAGTTTGCCGGTACCGGATATTGTTTGTTGTCCGGGCCAACCATATTTTGCCCGTCGAACATACCTTCAATAACCTTGCCACCTTCGGAGACTGTCATAATTTGAGTCTTTTCCGAAAGCGCGGTGAGGTTGGCTTTGGTGGCCGGGCCGCCCATTGCTTCTCTAAGCAATTGTTTGGCCGACTGAATATTTTTCTCCGCTGAATCTATCATCTGCGCCAGCAGAGCTAAGTTTGAAACCTTGTCCATACCCGGTATATCAACTTTCAATTCCAAACGCCTGTAAAGCGTTTGGTAAAGGAATTAATTATAAATAAATTTTTGCGACAATTAAAAAATATAATTTTGTTAGGCGTTTGGCAAAGTTCCGTTTAGAATTTTGTTGACTCTTTCTTAAAACAAAAGTACTTGCCTAAAGCCTTACTATCTAATTATTCAACAAGCGGAACTTATTGGAAGTTGTATTACTGGGCATATTTTTTTGTTTTAATTTGAGTAACTTGCTAAATAAATGAAAGTCGATCTTCCAAACAACTTAAAAACAACGTAATTAAGTTTATTTTTGTTTCGAGGCTAACTTTAAACTACTCCTTTATTATATCACAAAAACTTGCATGCGCAAACCGCCCCCTGTGTAAAAATTGTGGTTATCTGTTGTTCTCCAACTCAGCCAAAAGGCTTGATTTATCGGAATTTTTCGATAAATACTGGCAAAAATCAGGATATTGCAGGCAAAGCCGCTGAATAGTCATGTCCGATTTAGCGGCATCAGCCAAAAAGACAGCGGATCTCCGTATATCGGATGCTAGAATTTTTGAAGCATAGTCCTTAATTTCCGGCTCGTAAACTTTTACGTCCGAGGATTGATAACCAAAATGCAAAGCTTGTTTGAGCGCAGAAACTTCCTGAAAATCTTTTTCAATCTCTGTTAATGTAGAAAGCATTTGATCTTCCGACTTTAAAGAAGGTAAGTGGTCTAACACTTGTTGGGAAATTTCCGCGGCGCGCGCCAAAGACGTTCGCCGGCTACGAATAGTTTCGGCCAAAAACAAAGCGACCAACTCATTCAAATTTAACGCTTGCGCTTGTGCTTGCATATAAAAAATTAACGATGCTTTTCGGAGCCGCCACCATGACCGCCGCCGCCTTCCACACCAAAAAGATGTCCGATTACGCCAGGGGCCTCCTGCACTGCCCCAACACCGCATTTATGGACAAGCTCATGCATACCCATTGCCAATCCTTCTACTACGTTTTCCCCTTTCAACGAACCGGTAGATTTAGGCTTTGCTTCACCACCAGGATGTTCTGGCATATTTTTATTCTCCTAAATTAAAATATATTTTTTACAATCCTCTTTCAATACTTGGCAAACCCTCACTCATTCGTTCCGCCACTTCGCTTGACTCTAAAATTTCTTCTTCCACTTCAGCGCGCAGACGACCGAATTTCAGGCGGGACAGTTGACGAATGGCTTTGGCTTGTTCGTCATTGCCGTTCCTCAGGAGCGGATAAGTGGCCATATTAAAGGGCTTAGAAGCAGTGCCGTCTATCATCAGTTTCATATAGGCATTATAGCGGTCTATATTTACCAAATCAAACTCGTTAAAGGTCGGCTTAAATTCTTTGGCCATAACCTCGCTGTCTTCCGCGCCAATTCTAAAGGCCACCATACTACCGGCATTGCCAAAGACCGCGTCGCGCAAATCTTTACTGCCCGCGCCTTGCGCGCCGGCCTGCTGTTCCAGCTGACCCAAATATTGGTGAGCGATAATTAAATTTAGGCGGTACTTTCTGGCTT
>CAYIHW010000068.1:0-5139 GCA_964363335.1 uncultured Candidatus Saccharibacteria bacterium | reverse complement strand
TGCCGGATTTCAAAGTCGGCGATACTGTAAAAGTTCATTTGCGCATTAAAGAAGGCGGTAAGGAACGCGTACAGATTTTTGAAGGTTTGGTTATAGCCAAAAAAGGCGGCAAAGGCGTAAACGGCACCTTTATGGTTAGAAAAATTTCTTACGGCGTGGGCGTAGAAAGAATTTTTCCCATTCATTCCCCGAATATTGCCAAACTGGAAGTTTCCAAACCGGCAAAAGTTACCAAAGCCAAATTGTATTACGTAAGAGCCCGTCAGGACAATGCTCCGAGAACGCGCAAGGCTAAAGTGGCTAAGGGTAAATAATTCGGGTTGCCTAGAAAAGAATAGACTAGCCAAAAAATAAAAAGTGAGTTCATGAAAATAAAATACAGTCCGCATGCCAAAAAGCGCCTTAAAGAAAGGAAAATAAATAAATCAGGAGTTACTCTCGTGCTTACGAAACCGGATAATAAAGTTTTTGGCGGCAGGAATCGTATTATTGTCAATAGAAAATTTAAGGATTATACTTTAGAGGCAGTTTATGTTATTGAAGGTGGCGAAATTATTGTAATAACACTTTATTATATATGAAATCTCCGTTACAAAAAATTGAATATGATAAAACCGTAGACGCATTATACGTCTATGCCTTAAAAGGGGTTGTGCATAAGACTTATAAGTTGAACTCCCGCGTACTTTTAGATGTGGATAAAAAAGGCAAGCTTATTGGGATTGAAGTTTTGGATGCCTCAATACCATTTTCTTTGGGCAAGGTTCAGGATAGAGAGACAAAAATAGCAGTCTAACTTTAGTACAAACAAAAAAACCTTCCTTGATGGAAGGTTTTTTTGTTTGGGGATATTTATGTTTGACAGCTAAAGAGAGAGAATAATCTAAAGGCAAGATAAATAATATATTTGAAAGGCAAATTTATGAATACAGAAATATCAAAAGAAGGCGCGCTAAAGCCCCGTACTGATAGAGAGATACTGATGGAAATAAATCCGATGATAATAGATTGTCATCGTGGAATCCAAAATCTGCTTAAAGGAACAAGTATTGATTGTCCAGGAATTACTGACCCAAAACAAAGAGAGGTATTACAACAAATAGTAAAAAGATTAGCAAAAATAGATGAAATAGAAAATAATCGCGATCGTATGTAGTTTTATACAATAATGCCCATTGCGTAGCGCAATGGGCATTATTGAAACAGAGTACTAAAGTAAATAGCATTTTTATGCAAACTTGACATATATATTAAAAATGTATATAATTCATATATTGAAATTAACCTTATTATTATGAATACCACTCTTCATGTAACTATAGACAAAGAAACCAAGCAAAAAGCCCAAAAATTGGCTAAAGAAATTGGCCTGGACATCAGCACCATAGTCAAAGCCAGCTTAAAGACTTTTGTTCAAACCGAAAGTTTTTATGTGGAAAAATCAGGGTCTGTAACGGCCCGCTTGGCTGCTGTTATAGCTGAAGCCAGAAAGGAACTTGCTCAAGGCAAGGCTTACGGCCCGTTTAGCGGCAAGGAATTGGACGCATTTTTGCTAAAATAAAATGCGCTATTTAGTAAGCAAAAAATTCGAGAAAAGTTTTGACAAACTACCACAAACCACCAAAAAGCAGTTTGTTGAGCGAAGAAAGCTTTTTGAGAGTGAACCCTATCATTCTTTGCTTCATAACCATGCTTTAACAGGCAGGCATTCCGATTGCCGAAGTTTTAATGTTAACGGCGATGTCCGCACCATTTTTTCCTTCATAGATCCCGAAATAGTCCATCTTATTGACATTGGAACCCATAGCCAGTTGTATGGTTAATTTTCATCCTCCCCTAAACCCCTCCCATCAAGGGAGGGGAATTTTATTTGCGAGAGGTTTTTTAGTTTGACAATCAGAGAGAGAGTATTATAAAGGCAAGAAAAGTAAGATTTTTTGAAAGGCAAATTTATGGGTGATGATAAAGGTAAAATAAAAAAAATTGGTTGGATTGGTGAAGATGGGAGACTGTATAATTGGGAATTTGATTGGAATATTGTGGATGGACAAGATCCTTATGGAGATTGGACATTAGAGGAGCTGAAAGCCATGGCAATAGAGCATGGGAATTCCGAAACTTGGGAAGACCATTGTCGTAGGGATGGCGAAAGAGGAAGGATTGAGATTAAATAAAATAAATTTAAAAAGACAGAAAATTTGCCTTTAAAGTAAAGCTTTTATTACTGGGTAGCCATAAAATAAATAGCATTTGACAAGAAGATATCTGGGAGTTAATATATTTAGGAAAGTTTAATTTACTCAATGAGCCAACCGTATAAAAAAAGAATAAAAAATTTCCCCCATCGCCAACTTAAAGTTTTTATTTTTTTCATTTTCTAACCTCTCCCGATAAGTCGGGAAAGGTTTTTTGTAGGCAAACTTTTTTACGCAAATAATTGTGAAAAAGGGTGTGTGTGCAAAGACAATTTTAAGGAGAGGAACAATGACAAAAGAGTGTGAGAAGTCTCTGGCAGGGGTTTTTAATCCCTTTCTTGAATCGGCAAGGCTTTATAAACAGGCAGTGCAAACCAACAACCACGTGGCTGAACATAGGGCAGATTTTGAAAAGGTCAAGGCCGCCCTCCATGCTTTCCTGGATGCCCAGCACGGCGAATCGCTGGAATATGGCCAGATAGGCCCAATGCCCGAATGGGTCGGGCCGATACGCGGGCACATCGTCCAAATTGATGCGGAGCTCTCTAAGCTCGGCAACAACGGGCAACTCGCTCACAACTCAGCCGGTCTTCGGCTCATCCCTACTTTCGGGTAGGAGGCAAGCCATGACA
Source organism: uncultured Candidatus Saccharibacteria bacterium (assembly GCA_964363335.1). GTDB lineage: Bacteria > Patescibacteriota > Doudnabacteria > UBA920 > UBA920 > PALSA-1336. The sequence goes on along the minus strand of CAYIHW010000068.1, from coordinate 2,312 downwards.
AGGCAAAGACAACGAAAAAGGACAGCGGCCTCCCACTGTCCTTTTTCACATTTTACATAAATTTTAAAACTTTCCACCCTGTACCACTCTCCGCCAGAGGCGGATCGGATACAGGGCACGGCCCTGCGGCAGTTTTCCAGTTTTTATATTAACTTGAGTACGCTCCACCAAGCCTCAATATATTCCGGGCGTTTGTTTTGGTATTTTAAGTAATAGGCATGTTCCCAAATATCCAAACCAATCAATGGGGTATTGTTTTGCATTAATGGGCAGTCTTGGTTGCCGGTGGAATAAACATCTAACGAGCCATCGCTCTTGCGAACTAGCCAAGCCCATCCCGATCCGAATCGGGACAAAGCGATGTCACTAAATTTTTTCTTAAATTCTTCCACGCTGCCAAATGTGGCAGTAATATTATCAATCAGTTTTTGGTCCACAGTTTTTTCCGGTCCCATAATATTCCAAAAGAACGAGTGATTCCAGTGGCCGCCGCCGTGGTTTTGAATTAAGAGTCGATCTTTATCATCAACCGGCAAAGCCTTAATATCTTTTAGTAATTCTTCCAAAGGCTTTTCGGCTAAAGTCGGATATTTTTCCAAAACGCCATTGAGCTTGTCTATGTAAGCTTGATGGTGTTTGGTGTGGTGAATTTCCATAGTTTCGGCATCAATATATGGTTCTAGTGCATTGTATCCATAGTTGAGTTTTGGTAGTTGGTGAATCATATAAGCGATCCTAATCTCCGAATAGCATCCGAATGCTCCGAATGCATCCAATTGGAGCATTCGTAAACTATTCTTTGTATTCGGATCGGGTTAATTAAATAGTATTTAAACCTTACCAGCTTTTGACACAAGAGGCAACTTATGGTAGTATATAAATGTTCAATTTATAGGTTTAATTTTCCGCAAAAAGAGCAAGTTAAAACAGTTTTTGGCAAATTTCAGTATTATTTTTGATTTTTCAACTGTGACTTTAATCATCAGTTCCAAATCTTACTTAAAGATAATCAGCTAATCTTATCCGCCACGCGCGGGATTAGCAATTTTTGCTTAAAAATGTTCCTTGCTTTGCGGAAGTAAGGCATTTTATGGTATTTGTATATATTTTAGGAGGTCTCGTGTTAGGCGCTGTGGTTGGGTATTTGTACCGTCAATCATTAGCCGGCAAAAAAATTGGTACTGCCGAAAGCAAGGCCGAAAAAATTGTAGAAGAAGCCAAGAGCCGAGAAAAAGAATTGTTGCTGGAAGCCCGCACCCGGTCAATGGAAATTATTGACCAGGCCAAAAAGCAGGAGTCGGAGTTTCGCAGCCAAATTGTGCGTTTTGAAGAACGTATTGATCGCCGCGAAAAAGAATTGGATCAAAAGTCCAGCATCGTAGATAAACAAAAACTTGATTTGGAAACTCGTGGCGAACAAATTAAGCAAATTCAAGAAGAAATTAAAGAACTGCGCCAAAAGCAACTTGATAACTTGCAAAAAATTGCCGGCATGACCCGCGAAGAAGCGGCTAAAGTGTTGTTAGATAATGCCGAAAAGACCGTGAAAGAAGAAATGGTTGGTTTGTATAAAAAATTAGTGGCGGAAACCCACCAGTCTGCCGAGCGCGATGCCCGGAATATTGTGGCTCAAGCCATTGAGCGCGTGTCCAGCGAAGTGACGGCCGAAGTTACTACTACCACCGTGCAAATTCCCAGTGAAGAAATGAAAGGCAGAATTATTGGAAAAGAAGGCCGCAACATTCGCGCGTTTGAACAAATGCTGGGCGTGGAAATTTTAATTGATGATTCTCCGGACACGGTAGTAATTTCCGGATTCAATTCCATCCGTCGGCATATTGCCAAAATGACTTTGGAAAAATTATTGGCTGACGGACGCATTCATCCGGCCAGAATTGAAGAAGCGTCCGAAAAACGCAAAGCGGAAATTAACGACCAAATTAAAGAAGCCGGGCAACAGGCAGTTTATGAGTTGGGGATTACCAACTTTCCGCCCAAGCTGGTGCATTTAGTCGGCCGGTTGTTGTTTAGAACTTCCTATGGTCAAAATATTTTACGCCACTCCGTAGAAATGGCAAAAATTGGCGCCCTAATGGCGGAAGAATTAGGCGCAGACGTATCTATTACCAAACAAGGCGCGCTATTACACGACATTGGTAAAGCCTTAGACCAGGACTTAGAAGGCAGTCACGTAGAACTGGGCAAGAAAGTGGCTGAAAAGTTTAATCTTGATGCTCGGGTTATTGAAGCAATTGCTAGCCATCATGCTGACACCGACGTATCCGGCAAGGCTGTTGCCGCCCAAAGCGTAG
>CAYIHW010000067.1:0-5192 GCA_964363335.1 uncultured Candidatus Saccharibacteria bacterium | reverse complement strand
AACTGCGGTTTTGTCTGAAATATCATATTTTGCTTCAAAAAATTATTAAGCAACAGGTCTAATATTTTAAAAGATTATTTTGAGTTTCAAACTAACGAATACGGTTTAACAGAAATCCAAAGAATTTTAAAAAGTAAGTTTGCTGACGAGTCAAGTATACAAAGCCAGCTATTTTTGATCCCGGGCACTTCTAAAATTACAATTCTGCCTAACCAGACCAAGCGGGCAGTAAAGCAAGCCGAGAAATATATTCCTAATATAGGTTTATATACCTCATCAGCTTCGCTGTGAATAATTTTTATTGTGCCGGTGTAGAAACTGTTTTGGATTGCCGTAAGTATTGGAATATCAGGAAAGCGTAAATGCTGACTAAGGGGGTCCAAAAAGTTTGGAAAATTATATTGGCGATAGTAGGCAGAAATGTTAGGTCCAAGAGCGTGGCAGTAATGCCAAAAAGAAAACCTACTCCCATTGCTACCAGAAAAGTAATAATGCCTATAAAAAATCCTTTTTTAAAGATTTCCCAAATATTACCTGTAACATATCGCTTGCTTTGGTCTAAAGCTTTTTTCCCCGACAAACCCTCGGTTATAATCACATAAGCCGATTGGCTGTACCAAAAAGAAAGAATAATACCAGGGATGATTAAGAGAATGTATCCTCCCAAAATAAATAATAAAGTTAGCAGCCCCGTAAGGATTAAAGGCATTATGTCGTGTGAGGATTCGGAAAAAGATTTACCGGCGGAAGCATTAGCATCGAGAGATGAAATATTGCGGATGGTGGCGGCAAAGGTCCAAACAGAAACATAAATAAGAAATAGGAGAATTAATAACAAAAACACCACCCCGGCTATTTTTTCTGAGCCGCTAGCCGATTTTAGGTAAGTTGCCCCGGCACCAAAAATAAACCCGGCGGCCATGGTTACGCCTATCTGGCAGAGCGTGATTAAAATTAATTCACGAAACTTGGTTTTATAAATTTCCTGAGCCTGGCCAAAAATTTTTCCGGCTTTGGGAAACGCAAAAGCGGAAACAGGGTTTGATGCCGCAGGTTGGGCGGCAGGGGTGTTTGTTTGTGTGTCCATTTTTGTTGGTTATTAATTTGTCTTTATTATACCATAATTTTAAGTTGGAAGAAGTGACTCTTCTTCCACAGGCCTTGGATCCTTGAAAAATCAGTAATTTTTTGGTACTATAATGTAAGTTATTTTGCGAGTATCGTATAATGGTTATTATCTCAGTTTTCCAAACTGATGATGCGGGTTCGATTCCCACTACTCGCTCCAGCCTTTGCCAAGACTACGACTGGTTTGTGCCAGTATTAGACCTGTTGATAGTTTGTTTTTAGTTGAGGAAAATTTGTGTTTATAAAATTATGAATATAAGCAGAGCAGATGCGTATAACTTAATGCGCGAGTGGGTAAAAAACGAATCTTTGCAAAAACATATGTTGTGCGTGGAAGCGGCTATGCGCGCGTACGCGAAAAAATTTGGGGAGAATGAGGCAGAATGGGGAATAGCAGGCCTTATTCACGATTTTGATTATGAGAAATATCCGGAATATGATGCTGTAAAAAAAATCGGGCATCCTTTTGAGGGGATAAAAGTATTAACAGAAATGCAATATCCGGAGAGCATTATTCAGGCGATTTTGGGGCACGCGCTTTATTCGGGAGTAAAAAGAGAAAGCCTTATGGCAAAAACTTTATTTGCAGTAGATGAACTTTGCGGGTTTTTAGTTGCTTCGGCCATAATGCGTCCGGATAAATTTTTAAGTTTAGAGGCGCCTTCAGTGTTAAAAAAATTGAAAGACAAAAAATTTGCGGCCAAGGTTAGCCGGGAGGATATAGATTTGGGGGTAAAGGAGCTTGGGGTGGATAAAAATGAGCATATCAATTTTGTTATTTGTGCCTTAAGGGGTATTAATAGTCTATTTCTTTAAAATTATAGGTTTTTAATATGCAAATTTTAATTTGGATTATTGCAATAATTGCCGTGTATTTTTTTATTGTTTTTGTGGTTTTGCGTCTGGTTGTTCCGTTTATGGGGTTTAAACAAAATATGCCTGCTGTTGAATTGCCTTTGGAAATAAAAAGCAAAATTGCGGAATTGGAAAACAAGTCCCAAAATCAACTGGCTTTTTTGCAGGGAATATATGATGCTGTGTTAAGTAAAACTTTACACCAATGGCAACACACTAGGTTTAAGGCGGCTTTTTATGTGCCAAAATTGTTTGTCACTAACTTGGCAGATATTTGGCAAACGAAGGGATTTATTTATTGTAACGCCATAAACTTTGTGGGCTTTGCAATGCTGGCTAACAGTAAACATTTTACTGCCAAGGATATCAAAGTGAGACACGTATTTTTAAATTTTGTTATTCATCAATATTTGCAAGTTAAGGTGGGGGATACTTGGATAGATTTTGACCCTGCTGGCAGTGGCATTCGCGGTTTGGGTTTGGGACATCATGCCAGTTGGTTTGGTTGACTTGGTAATTTTGATGAGGTAAAATAAGGTTATGAGTGACAATCAACAAAAACAAATGACTATAAATGACTTGGCGGCTAAAATGGACGCCGGTTTTGCCCATGTTAATAAAAATTTGACTTTGGTTAATGAAAACCATGAATCGTTGGCCAGAATGGTTGCTAAGGGTTTTGAAAATACAGCCAAAGATATTTCTGAGCTAAAGACCGAGCTGAAACAGGATATTTTAGAACTTAAACAGGAAGTGTCCGCGGTCAAAAGTAATGTAAATAATTATTTGGAATTGTCTGAAAAACGTTATGTGGAATTAAAACAGCGGGATGCGATGTTGGCTAAATGGATAAAATTGGTTGCCGAAAAAACCGGCGTTCCGGTGGATGTTAGCCAGCTGGAAATAATTTAATATTATTTATCAAGAGCCCTCGCTTTATAATAAAGAGTGGGGCAGCAACCCATCCCGATTTTCCAATCGGAAGAAGGTGCTAACTCATCTTTTAGATGAGGATAAAGAAAGGAATTTTTTTTATGGCTCAAAAAGCCAAAGCAAAACTTAGTCCGGTAAAAAAGTTATTTACCTCCGAGTCCGTAACCGAGGGGCATCCGGATAAAATGGCTGACCAAATTAGCGATGCTATTTTGGATGCCATCATTAAAGAAGACCCGCGCGGGCGCGTGGCCGTGGAAACCTTGCTGACTAACGGCATTTGCGTGGTAGCCGGGGAAGTTACCACCAGCACTTACGTGGATATTTCTAAAGTCGCGCGCGGGGTAATTAAAGACATTGGCTACACCAATGCCGAGTATGGTTTTCAGTGGGAAACCTCCGGCGTAATGGTGGCTATAAAAGAACAGTCTTCTGATATTGCCATGGGCGTGGATGCTTTTGTGAAAGGCAAGAGCGGGGGAGTGGTCAAGGAAGATTTGGAAAAAATCGGCGCCGGCGACCAAGGGTTAATGTTTGGTTTGGCCACGGACGAAACCAAAGAGTTTATGCCTCTTCCCATTGTCCTGGCACATAAATTAACCAAGCGCTTGGCTGACGTGCGGAAGAAAAATATTGTAAAAGGCCTGCGGCCGGACGGCAAGAGCCAGGTGACAGTAGAATATAACGGCGACAAGCCAAAGCGGGTGCACACGGTGTTAATTGCCGCTCAGCATGACCCGAATGTGGAAAGTGAAAAGTTAAAAGCCGATATTATTAAATACGTAATTAATTACGTAATTCCAAAGAATTTGCTGGACAAACATACCAGAATTTTAGTCAACTCCACCGGCCGGTTCGTTATTGGGGGCCCCCAGGGCGATACCGGACTTACCGGGCGTAAAATTATCGTGGACACTTACGGCGGTATGGGACGCCACGGCGGCGGTTGTTTTTCCGGCAAAGATCCGTCCAAAGTAGACCGGTCAGGTTCTTACATGGCCCGCTATGTGGCCAAAAATTTAGTAGCCGCCGGGGTGGCCAAAAAAGTGGAAGTCCAGGTAGCTTACGCCATTGGTATTCCCGAACCGCTTTCGGTACGCGTGGATACCTTTGGCACCTCCAAATATTCGGAAGAAAAAATTGTAGAAATTATCAATCAAACTTTTGACCTTCGTCCCGGGATGATAATTAAGAACTTGGGTTTGCGAAAACCGATTTACCGCGCCACCGCCTCCTATGGCCACTTTGGTCGGAATGACTTAAAACTTCCGTGGGAAAAATTGGATAAAGTAAAAGACATCAAAAAGCTTCTGAAGTTAAGAAAATAGTAGAAATACAATGGGCATCATTGCAAAAGCTATGATGCCCATTGTAAACTATAAGTCATCTGTCATTGCGAGGAGTGCATCCGACGTGGCAATCTAGATAAATAAGCCATAAACCCAGATTGCTTCGGATGCTACTGCAATGACAAAATTCCGTTGATGATTGTCTTTTTAGACCCCACTGTGGCAGCTTCGGCTATTATTTGGGGGTTTGTTTTGTTTTAACAGGAATTTTTGCCATAGGGGGCTGGTTTAGGGTAAAATGATACTACAGTGGAGACACTACTCCTGCCCGCCATGCTTTGGAGCATTATATAAACTTAAGTTATATTAAAGTAATATATCTTGATAATTTTTAATTGCTTTCCAAGCAGGCAAATGCAGGCGGGGAGACCTACAGAACTAATGCAAAAGAAATTTTGTGATTTTTGTAGACAGAATTAATTTTTATAATTGATAGAATATAAATGCAAAATAATATTGAAAAATTAGCCAAACTCATTCGTTACTATATTTTAACATCCACCACTGAGGCCAAGAGCGGGCATCCGTCTTCTTCGCTGTCTGCCACCGATTTAATGGCCGGACTGATGTTTGGCGGGTTTTTTAAAACGGACTTGGAAAATCACGAAAATCCACACAATGACCGGTTAATTTTTTCCAAAGGCCATGCCAGCCCGTTATTTTTTGCGCTGTATGCTGCGGCGGGTAAAGTCACGGAAGCGGAGTTAATGACTTTAAGAAAATTTGGTAGTCGGCTAGAGGGTCATCCTACTTCTGCTTTTCCCTATACAGAAGTGCCAACCGGCTCTTTAGGGCAGGGACTTTCAGTTGGCGCGGGGATGGCCGTGAATGCAAAATTGGATAAGCTAAACTATCGAACGTACGTTTTATTGGGCGACAGCGAAATGGCTGAAGGCAGTGTTTGGGAAGCTATGGCGGCCGCATCTT
>CAYIHW010000066.1:0-5304 GCA_964363335.1 uncultured Candidatus Saccharibacteria bacterium | reverse complement strand
AAAATTACTGCTTCACTCAATTCTTTTTGCGCTAATTCGGCGCGATTGCCGGCAGTGAACACTTCAGCCGCTTCTTTACGCCTTTTTACTTCACTGCGAATTAAGGCCAAAATATCGCTTTCCGATAAATCCTTTAGTTTGGCAATCTTCTCGTTCTGGATTCTGGTTTTAAGCCCGCGCAAAACTTCCACCACAACCTGCTCTTTAGCCTTCATGGCCAAAATTAAATCTTTTTCAATTTGCTCTAATGAAATCATGTAAACAAATGTCAAATGTCAAATTACAAATTTCAAATAACTAACAGTTTTTGTCGCCAATTATTTGAAATTTGAGATTTGGAATTTGTAATTAACTTCCTATCTTCTCCCAAAACGCTTGGGAGCTACGGGTTTGCCCATTTTCTTTAGCTCTTCTTTCTGGGCTTTTATCTGGCTGCGTCTGCGGGCCGCGACTTTCTGCAAATTTCTGGACTTCGGGGGTTCAAAAAATCTGGTTCTGCGCGCACGAATAAGAACGCCGCTTTGCTGAATTTTGCGGTTAAAACGCCTCAGCAAACTATCAAATGATTCGTTATCTTTTTTCTTCACTTCTACCAAAGTACTCACTCTCCTTTCAAATTTTACCCGTTCACTAAATATTTGGCTTCTTAATTTAATCTAACCGATGTTTAATCGGCCAATTTTCTTTAAACTCAAGAAAATAAAGGTTCCTCGCAGCAGAGCTGACGAGGTATGGAAACCTGTATTAAGACTCCTTGGGCTCGCTTAGGCCTAATGGCCGGTCTCGCTCTACGTCGCCAATAAATTTTGGTATTCGGGTTTAGATGGGCTAATTATAACAAAGTCTGCCAAATTTAGCAACCAACAAAAAACACCCAAAAAAAGAATTATGAATCAAGAATCAAGAATTATGGCTTGTCCCATAAATCTGAAGTCCTAAATCATAATTCTTAAATCTGTAAGTTCTATTCCCCCATCTGCTTGCCACCCAGTAGATGCAAATGCAAATGCGGAATTACTTGCCCGCCGTCGCGGCCGACATTGAATATTAGCTTATAGCCGGTTTCCCCAACGCCATACTTAATCCCCATTTCTTTGGCCACAAAAATCATCTCGCCAACCACCGGCTCATCTTCCGCTTCCACATGGGTGATGCTTAAAATATGTTTTTTTGGGATAACCAACAAATGTACCGGGGCTTTGGGTAAAATGTCTTTTATTACCACCAATCGCTCATTTTCAAACAGAATTTGAGCGTCAATGGTTTTGTTGATTATATTACAAAATACGCAATCGTCCATTTCAAATTTACCTTTGACATGTGACTTTTAACCTGTAACTTGTGCAGTCCGGTCAATTGTCAAATGTTCTTGTTAAATGTTAATAAGGTTAGCGCCCTAGACGCTTTTTCACTTCCTGTACTATCTTATCATAAGAAATGATTTCTTGCATCCCCGATTTCACATCCCGCAAAATCACCATTTCGTCCATGGCCTCTTTTTGCCCCATAATCAGAGCAATTGGGGCATGAAATGCTTCGGCGGCCTTGAGCTGGTTTTTTACGCCCATATTTCCAAAATGGTCATACACGGAAACTTTTTCCAATGTTAAATCGCGGAATAAACGCAATGAACGCTTGGCGGCCAACTCACCCAAAGGCACAAGAAATACATCGCTCTTTTGTTCTCTGGCGGCGGCAACCTTATTGGCTACTAATATTTCGCGCAAACCTGACAAGCTGCCGGAAAAACCAAAACAGCAATGGCTCTTACCGCACAAATTCCGCATTAAAGACTCGTGATAGCCGCCTTCCCCTAAAATAACAGTATCGCCTTTTAATTTATATTTAATAACTAAGTTCGTTTTACTGCTTCCGGTAGGCCCCGCGTAAAGCGGATTTAATTGGTATGGAATTCCCAACTCGTCTAACGCTTCTAAAATATTGGTAAAATGCTTGCGGGATTCTTCGGATAAAAAATCCAAAACCGCCGGAGCTTCGGACAACAGCGCCTGGCAATCTATATTGCCGCAGCGAAAAACATTTAAAATCCGTCCCTGTAAATGCTCATTGCAATCATCGCACAACTGGTATTTTTTTCCGGATAAAAAATCCTGCAAAGTCCGGCTATAAGCTTCCTGGCAATCATCCTGTCCAATATGGTTAATCTCCAAAACGCAATCTTCCAGCCCTAAGCCTTTAAGCAACTCCCAAACCCCGCCGATAACCTGCGCTTCGGTTAAATGGTTAAAGCTGCCAAAAACTTCAAAACCAAAAACATAATCGGAAACCGCGCGGCCGTCCTTGTCTTGCTTTACAATAAAACCGCTATACTGCCACTTGCTAAACGGCGACGTTTCATAAACCTTATGCTGATAATAAGCGCGCAAAACACCGGGTAAAAAATCCCCCCGCAGAACCGCCGGTCGGCCGGCAATGTCCATTTGGAAAAAGTCTTTTAACGCGCTCGGATGATTTTTGTAAAAATATTCGTAAAGCCGCAAGTCTTCCAGCAACGGCACTTCTACCCGCTCAAAACCGTAAGTGCGGGACAATTTCGCCAAACGGCGCAAGAGTAAAGACCATAAACCATCGGTTTCGGTAGAAATATCTTCAAAATCCGGCAAGGCCTGAATTTTTTTCGGCACATAGCCGGCAGACGCTTGTTCTTTCATATTTTTTTTCGGTCGACCCATAAAAAATATCTTTTAGATAAACGATTAAGGATTACGGTTAGTAATTTGGGGCTTTAAAAAAGCCCGCGGCAGACAACGGGTAAACTCTGGCCCAAACTTTGCCGACAATATCATCGGCCGGCAGAATTCCCCAAACACGCGAATCGGAACTGGCGGTGCGGTTGTCGCCCAGCACAAAGTACTCGCCGGTGCCCAGGCGCGCCTCACCCCCACGGCCAAAAGTTTCAGACTGATTCGGCAAGTAGGCTTCAGTTAGCCGAAAACCTTGCGGAAACTCTTTATTATATATAATTACATATCCTTGGCCTACTTTAACTGTTTCGCCCGGCAACCCAATAATTCTTTTAATAAAAAACTGGGAAGTATCTTTAGGGAATTTTAAAACTATAACATCCCCTCTTTGCGGCAGCCCCTTTATATAGGAGAACCGATCAATAATCAAATAGTCATAATTATGAAAGTTCGGTTGCATAGAGGAACCGGAAACCACAAAAGGTTCGGCAATAAACATTCTAAAAGGGACGATAATTACTAAGGCGATGACCAAAATTTTTACCAAATCCCAAACAAAAGAACCCACCGCAGACATGGCGGAGGACTCCGGCTGCTGAACTTGATTATCGTTTTTGTTTTGTTCCATAAAGTTATTAGCTCAAAGTATTGTGATTATAAAGTAGCGGGTCAAATTGTGCAAGAAAAACAGATACATAAAATTCCAATTCTGCATCATGCGGACAAAAATGGTGGACGCGACAGCCTGCCTGCCGGCAGGCAGGGATTCGAGCCCCAGTAGAATATGCTTCGCATCTCTACGGGACAGGCCTGCGGCCTTTGCAACCCGCCTGACTGGACTTTGTAAATGGTGGAATAATTATACACTTTGCGCGAACCTTTTTCGAAAAGAACTAATGCGGACTCGGCAGGGCGAAACAATGAACTGGGGATATGGATTTGCCCTGCCTCGGCTGATTTCCCGCCCGCAGGAGAGATCCGCTATGAGGAATGCGAGCGGGTTTCGGACTGGGGGGTTCGGATTTCAAAAATTCGCCGACAAATTTCGTGCCAATAAAATTGGCGCGCCGCAGAAGTTCTGAATTATAAATTGCTTGGGGTTGGAGGATTTGGGGAACGTGGAGACTTCCTTCCCACAACATAACCGAGCAATGTACCTACAATAAAAACGGCTATCATCAGTATTATTTCAGCGACTGAATTTTTTTGAGGAACAGGCGAAATAGTTGATGTGTTATTTGCATTATTATCGTTTACCACATCTTTTGACGTAGCATAAACTACCATGTTGCCTGTGTTTGGTTCAGTCGCTGATTCTTCTTTTATACTTCTTACAATATTTGTATCGTAATATTTTATGCCTTTAATAACATGTAAACTCTCATTTACATATCCACCCTCAAAACAATCTCCTTTGTTGGAAATTAGGATAGCCATAGAATCTGTGTTCGGAATTCTATATCCCTCAAAGATATGTGGCTGGTCCTTAGAACATCCTCGGAAACGTGTTCTTGTTAGAGATTTTCCATCTTGGGAAATAATGGCATCAAACTCCCTCCAATACACCTCGCCGTCCTCAGCAACATTTTCCGAGATAAATTCAACCTTAATATCTATGTTATTTTTCTTTAAACTAACACTTCCAAGGTAAGAGAGGCTTTGGTAAGTATCATGAATAAATTGGCTGTATTTATTTTGATTTTCTTCGCTGTAGTCCTTGAAAAATTGCTGAAAAACTTCATCACAAGTTTTTACTTCAGTATCTTGAACATTGGCTAGATTAATTGCATGAATGATAGACGGGCATCCTTTTCCGCCCATATCACTTTCTAGGTAATAAACTGTATTTTTCGAGGCATTAAATGCAATTTGGGAAATGTATGTTGGTCCACCTACCGTTGCAAAAATTTGCTCACTTGAAATTAAAAGTGAAAATACGGTCAAAACAAATATTAATAACAATGAAATTCTTTTATTCATATAATAAAGTATATCTTATTTATAATGTTAATTCATCAATGCTAACATCTAGGGCTTTCGCAATTTTCTTGAGAGTATCAAGCGTTGGATTTTGATTTTTACCGGCTTCAATCTTGATAATTGTGTTATTAGCGACATCGGCCATTCTCGCCAATTTTTCTTGCGAAAGCCCTTTTGTCTCTCGCATTTTCCTTAAATTTTTGGTAATGTTTGACATATCTAATATCGTAGTAGTAGAATTAAAGTATTAGTGATATTCCTATTCAACTATTACAATGCTACACCAAAAATTCAAATTAGTAAAGAATAAAGGGAGCTTAACTGATGTTGTGTGCGCACGGGTGGGCGGGGACCAGTTGTGATTTGTCTTGGGTAATAAAATGTATCGGCCAGCCCAATTCTATAGTGCTTAAATCTCCGTGATTATATACAATGTCGCTCGTCCAAAACAAAGAACCGAATGTAAAAATAACACTCAAAAGTAAAATAGCAAATCCCTTCTCTTTGAAAAACTCCATTATATTTTTCATAGTCCTCATATTTATTTCAACAATTCACTCACCGAAACATCAAGCGCATTGGCGAGCTTTTCTAAAACTCCCAAAGTAACATTTACCTT
>CAYIHW010000065.1:2690-5491 GCA_964363335.1 uncultured Candidatus Saccharibacteria bacterium | reverse complement strand
AACTTGAAGAAAAATAAAAGTGTAGCCAACGGCTATGGTGAATTTTTATGAAAATTTTGAAAGCCTTGTATTTGGAAAAAGGATTGAAATTGAGGTTATGCAAGAGGTCTATGCTATGTTGTTTTGGCAATTGTGCGATAAACTAATTTCCGCCCTTCATCCACCAAAATAATCACCAAGGCTAAAATAAAAACCAGCATCCAATCGCCGAAAGCCAGAGGCGTGGTTTTTAAAATTTTATTAAACCATGGCGTTTGAACGGCAATAATTTGCAAAACTAAATTTACCGCGATAGCCAGCCAAATATAAATATTGCCAAAAATTCGTTTATGAAAAATACTTTTTGTTGTAAACCGGCAGTTTAATGAATTATACCACTGGAATGCCGCCAGCAAAGTTAACGCCATGGTTTGCGCCTTTATTGAGCTTTGCGGATAATAAACATTGTATATATAAATCGCGCCCAAAGACATAGTCAACCCAATTAGGCCAATATGCGTCAGCATTTGCCGGTCGATAAAAAACTTGGACAACGGCCCGCTATTTTTGCGAAAAATATCTTCGTCCTCTTTTTCCAGTGCCAAAGCCGCTCCGGACATTGGATCGGTAATTAAATTCAGCCACAAAATCTGCACCGCTGTCACCGGCACCGGCAAGCGCAAAAATAAACTAAACACCACGGTCAATAATTCTCCAAACGAAGTGGAAAATAAAAACTGCAGGGCTTTTTTTATATTCACATACATTACCCGACCCTCTTTAATAGCCGTAACAATACTTCCCAAGTTGTCGTCCAGCAAAACAATATCCGCGGCTTCTTTGGCAACCTCGGTGCCAATCTTGCCCATGGCCACACCCAAGTCCGCGGCTACTAAAGACGGCGCGTCGTTTACTCCGTCGCCGGTCATAGCCACAATCAGTCCCAAAGACTGATAGCCTTCTATAATTTTCATTTTGTCTTCCGGGGTAACCCGGGAAAAAACCGAAACCTTTGGCAATTTTTCCTTCAACTGAGTCAAAGTTAATTCAGCCAGCTCGGGACCGGTAATAATTAAATCGCCGTCGGCATAAATCCCCGCCTCTTTAGCAATAGTTTTAGCGGTATTTTTTAAATCTCCGGTAATCATTACCACTTTTACGCCGGCTTCCCGGGCAAGGCGAACCGATTGCGCGGCCTCGGGGCGCAACGCGTCTTCTATTCCCCAAAAACCGCCGAAAACCAAATTTTGAATGTTATCCACCGGATGGGTTTTGCTTAAAAATTTATAGCCAAAAGCCACTACCCGCAAACCTTTTTTTGCGAATTCTTCCACGGCTTGTTCAAACAATTTTTGATCGGCCGACGTTTTTTCATGGACTACCCCGCTTTCCATATAATGAGTGGCGTGATGCGTTACCACTTCCGGGGCGCCGGCCACGGTACAAAATACCCTGTCTTCATGTTCGTAAAATACCGCCCGAAATTTATTTTTATATTCAAAAGGAATCTCAGCGGTCTCCAAATATTTTGCCTGCTGAGCATCCCGGCCGTGCCCCAGTTTTTCCGCGAAAACCAGCATGGCGGCCTCAGTCGGATCGCCCGAAACTTTATATATACCGGCTCCCTCTATATATTGCACGGCCGCTTTGTTAGCCAAACAAGCCACCAGAGCGCTTTGCCTAACGTCCGCGGATTCATCTTCCTGCTTGCCGCCAAACAGTACATTACCTTTTGGCTCATAACCATTGCCGGTAACGGTAAAGGTCTTTTTCCCCGCGTACAAGGCCTTAATGACCATTTCATTTTTTGTCAGCGTACCGGTTTTATCCACGGCAATAATATTAGCCTGGCCAAGGGCTTCCACTGCCTGCATTTTTTTTACCAGCGCGTTTTTTTTACTCATGCGCCACACCCCGTGGGCCAAAATTACCGTTAAGACCAAAGGCAAGCCCTCGGGGATAACCGAAACCGCGAGCGAGACAATTAACGAAAACATATCTTTGGCCGGCTGTCCGGAATTAATGCCCAGAATAAACAAAAACACCGACATCCCCGCCACAAAATAAATAATAAACTTGGACAGCTTTTTTATATTTTTTTGCAGCGGCATCTCGGCTTCCGGCCGCATTAAGGTTTGGCTAATTTTCCCGACTTCGGTATTTATGCCGGTACCCACGACTACAGCATGGCCGTCGCCGCCTAAAATGGCAGTGCCCTTAAATATCATATTATGTTGGGATGATAGCGGTATATTTTCTTCCGTAATAACTCCTTCTTTTTTATGCACGGCGGCCGATTCACCGGTAAGCATAGATTCATCTATGCTTAAATTATGGGAAAACAGCACTCTGGCGTCAGCCACCACCCGCTGTCCTTCCTTAAGCGCTAAAACATCCCCGGGTACAACTTCATTTTCCGGCAATATTACTTCTTCGCCGTCGCGCAGAACTGAAGCTTCTATTGAGGATAATTTTTTCAGGCTTTGTAAAATCCTGCCCGCTCGGCCCTCTTGCACCGTGCCGATAATGGCGTTAACCAACAATACGGCTAAAATAATATACGCGTCCGTAGTCTCCCGCAAATAAAAAATTATCGCCGCGCAGGCCACTAAAATATAAATAAGCGGGCTTTTAAATTGCCGAAAAAAAACCGCCACCCAGCTTTCGGGCGGTTTTTCCGGCAAAATATTTAAGCCGTACGTTTTTAAACGAATCTTTGCCTCAGCCGCGCTTAAGCCTTTAATGAGATCTGTTTTAAACTCCTGCTCTAATTGTATTTTTGTATATTGATGAAAGAACATGCTACGGAAATACTAATAGTA
>CAYIHW010000065.1:0-2590 GCA_964363335.1 uncultured Candidatus Saccharibacteria bacterium | reverse complement strand
TTATTTTTTTAGATTTTTACTATAAATATCCACCAAAGCAACGAGTACAGCCATAATTATCGGTCCAAATAAAAATCCCAAAAAACCAAAAAGTTGCAGACCGCCCAAAATGCTCAAAAAAGCAAGTACCGGATGAATTTTTAAATTCTTGCCTATTAACCTGGGAGAAGCAAAGTTATCCACTAAACCTATTACGATAACCCCCCAAATAATCATCCCGACAGCTTGCGGCATATGTCCGGTTAAAAATAAATACACCACTGCCGGAATTATAACCAAAGCTGTGCCCACTGTTGGTACCATGGAAGCAATAACCGTGGCCGCCGCCCAAAGCAACGGTTGAGGCAGGCCAAATATTAAAAACCCTACCACACCCACCGCGCCTTGCAAAAGAGCTATTATAAAAGTCCCCTTCACTACCCCGGCAATCGCCCCTTCCACTTTTGCCACTAACTCCTGTTCATAATTAGCCGGCAATGGGGAAAGTTTAATAAATAATTCTTTTATTTTACTGCTATCTCTTAAAAAGAAAAAAACTGTAAAAGTTAAAATAAACAGCGACATAAAAAATGTGGCTAAATTGGAAAGCATTTGCTGGGCAAAAGCAAAAGCGCTGCTAGTGAATTTAGAAAAAATCGCTGTCATATCGTTGCCCATGGAATTAAGTAAGGTCTGCATCTCGGGCGAAAAATTCTTATACGACCCAAGTTGAGAAAATGATAACTGTCCCAGACGAAACTTATTATAAACATCCACCAGCTCATTAAACAACAGCTGGCCTATGAGCCATAACGGCAAAACAATAATCAATAAAATCAAAAAAATACTTAAAGTCGCGGCCCAGTTCGGACTCTTTAATTCCAAATTTATTTTCTCATAAAGAGGCAAAAACAAAACTGCCACTATGCCCGCCAAAGCTAATACTTGCCAAAATGGCCACCACATCATAGCCACAAGTAACCCCATTAACCCAAATAGCACATAAAACCCCACGGTTCCAAATTTTGAATTTTCCATATTTTTTGTATTATAAATATTACTTCTTATCTATATTATACATTATACCAAATCTCTAAATAATCCCCTATATTTCATAAAATCTTTACTGTAAAGTATCGTCTTAACGATATTACATTGTCTAACCTATGCTATATAGTTTAACCGATACTTTTTATACTTTAAATAAAAGGAAAACTTCTCATTAAGAAGTCTTTTTAATGGTTTAAATAGGTTAAGATGATCATTTCTTGCCCACTAACGGGACTGTTGCCGAATGGGCTTTTGAGATGAAATTTCAGTCCGCCTGAGGCGGATTGATGTTTACCTGAAAGGTAAGCGGATAAATTTTTTTGGGAATTTTACCAAACAAGCTCTTTTTGGGCAAAAATGACATTCGGCAACAGTCCCATAATACCAACACGCGATGAAACATGGCTCATTGCGGCAAAGAGCCATGCCTGCCTACCGGTAAGGCAGTACGCGCTTGATGTTTCCCATTGTGTTTAAATCCTAGGCGCAATGGGAGCCGTCTTGTGGCTAACTGAGCTATGTAAAAAACCGCGTTTTAATTTTAAGTGTCCGTATCGTCCCCTTTACCCTAAAATTACACTTGATATTTTACGCCGACTTTTGACGATACTTCTCTAATCCAAATTTCCATACGGTTGACTTTTGCCACCAAAACAGTCACTTCTTGATAATAATCCTTGGATTGTTTGGCATAAGCATCCACCGAAGTTTGTAAAAGGTTAAGGTCTTGTTTTGTGGGTAATTCCAAAAAGCTTTCTCCCATTTCCTTTTTAGTTGGCATCTCCTTATAAAGAAAAGCTTTGACTCCGGTCATCTGAGTTTGCAAGTCCTGTTTAACGCCTGTTATTTCTTTATGCAAGTCCTGTTTCAGTCCGGTCATCTGAGTTTGTAAGTCCTGTTTGACGCCTGTTATTTGCTTGGACATCTTCTCAAATTGTTTTTTTGTATCTTTGTCCATATGGATTGTCAGTAAAAAATTAAGTTACTTCTATTTTATTCCTGAAAAATAATTAAACTCTCGGTTTTATCCCAACTTTTATACCCACTTCCTTTGCCCATTGGTTTGATTAGATCCTTCGTCCGCTTTGTTCGCGACGTAGAGCGAGAGAAAGTAAATAACTTGATATTTACTTTCCGAGCCTAAGGAGTCTTAATTCCTTAAACCGCTCATCCATCCAGACCTGCTGGGCTTCAAAAGCGTCATTGGTATATTGTTTTAATTCAACGGTTTGGGCGGCAAGGTCGTTTTTAGTAGCCATATTGGCTTCCAGCTTGGCTAAAGCATCCTTAGTAGCCATCTTTGCCATTAAATTACCTATACCTTTATCAAAATATTCTTGTGTAAGTTCCATAAATACAAGTTTAAAACTTATAAGCTAATTTTAAACAATTCAATTTAAGAAGTCAAACATACTCTAAATATAAGCTCCGAAGTGGATCTCCCCGCCCTTCCTTGGGCGGGGAGATCCACTATTTTCAACTGATTTTTCATCACTTTCGCTTTAGTATAGTATAGTATTTGACTTTTCATCGTCATTTATTGTATGATTATGGGTGTTTT
>CAYIHW010000064.1:0-5528 GCA_964363335.1 uncultured Candidatus Saccharibacteria bacterium | reverse complement strand
GGCCTAATGTGCCTGCTATGGTGGAAGTAGAGACCGGAGGGGTTAAGTCTTGGGACTCAGTAGAGTTGAGGATGGAGGAGGGGACAATAATTTTATCTAAAGTACCATCACCATTTAAATCTAATTTTATTGTTTGATCATTTGTACTATTTAAATCTATCTGAGCTGTTGAGCTTGCGGTAATTATGACTGAATCGTAATGAGCTGTATTAGTTATAACTCCCTCTTGGATTACTGCGGAATCAAAAGTAAAAGAACCGGCGCCTGTTGCTGTTAATTTTATTTCATACTCGCCTGTTGCTGGTAAAAATGCCGTTGAGTCATGGTCCACAACATCATAAGCTACGCCTGGAATTTCATAATCAAATCCACCATTGGGATTTGGCCCGACATGTCTACCATCTTTATCATAAATATTTAAGCTTACCGGGCTGTGAGATGACACTTGTATTCCGTTTAAATGGCATTCCGAAATGTACGGTGTGATTTTACCAGCCGTTGAAAGAGTGCTTCCGGTAATTAAATTTATAATTTGTTGGCGGATACCCTCTTGAGATAACATTGTTCCGTGACTAGATTCCAAAGCAAAAAAAGTACTTGCGCCAAAAATATTATTTGCGGAAAAAACCGGAACTGTACCGTCTCCTGGACCAAAGTTTCTTTTTGGCGGACCGAAGTCCTTAAATGTTATATGATCAATTGTTGGCTCTTGGCACCCAACTATATTGTATGCTTGGATTCCGGTTGTTGAAAAATCAAAATTATCGTAACTTAATGAGTGAAAAGATTCTGCCTGATCAATCAACGAAGAATTTAACGAGCTGTCTTTTAAAAATTGTTTTGTTTGGTTGTAGTTAAGATCGCTTTTTACACCAAAATTTAAAATATTATACTTTAACAAGGATGCGTAAAAAGGGGTGTGATTAAAATACTCTTGGCTTGGCAATAGTTCATATAGTGAGGGCATATTTTGGCCAATTTTTTTTACTTCTAAATAATCCAGGCCCAAGCCCAAAAAAGACACGTCTAAATCATCACCATAAACCAATGCTTTGGCAGCCTTTGGCGCTCCTAAATTAGGCACGCCGACAAACACTACCTTATTTACTTTGGTTTGATATTCCGGCATATCCGACAATAACCGTTTAACTACAAGACCCCCTTGGCTGTGTGCAATAACATCAACTTTGCCCGAAGCTTTACCTGCGTCTGTTTGTGTTAAAATATAATCAATTTGTCCTTTTAAATTCTCATTGGCAATTTCTTTAATATCTTTTCTCCAGTCATAGGGAAAAGTAAACAGATCCTTGCCTTCAGTGTATCCTGATAAATTTACTAAATCATTAATCAAGCCGGTAGTGTAATCTTGCACTCTTCCCGGCTTACCTAAAACATTTCCTAATGACAAGCTTGTATCTAAAGGCGTTCCATCTGTATTGTAAGATAATGGATCCATAAATAAATCAGCGGAACCAGGCTTACCCATTTCAACCACATTTGGCCATAATTTTTCTGTCCCTTTAAATATTTCTGTACCCAAAATTCCAGGAACAATTAAAATTGGGGTTTTAGAAACCACCGGATTGGGATCATAAATGCTTGTAGGCATAGTAAATTCTACCTCGTCATTGCTATAATCCGTGGATATATACAGATATGTTTTGTTATTGTCGCTAGCATTCGCGTTAAAGGTGTTATTACATCCATCGCAAGTCAAAGGAATATTGGACACGTCGTCGTAGATTACAAAATTATTACCGGATGTAAAACGCAGAGAGAACTTATTCACTCCTTGGGGAATAGTCACGGTCACATACAAATTATCTATATAATAACAATTGTCCCCTTTCAAAAGAGATATATCCAAATTAAAAGTCCTGTTGATTTCTGAGGAATTAAACTCAAAATGTTCTTCCAATAACCCATTAACATATTTTATCGGCCCTTTAAACCTAAAAATATCTCCTCTAGTTACCCAATGATCAAGATATCCAACACAACTTGGCGGAGGCAACTCCATCATTCCTTTTGATTTGAAAGGAGATATCAGCATCTGAAAAGCTAACAACAAAATACAAATTTTTTTCATATTGATAATTTTTATTTTTAAAAACCTATATGCCTTAAGCTAACTGAAAGACCAAAACTAAAAAAAGCCAGAACAGCAAACAAAAATGAAAATACCCCAAATATTCCAAATAATATTTTATGTTTTATATTATTTGAATGGGTAACCGCGTACACAAAATAGCATACTGACCCGACAAGCTGAATAAAAAGTACTGTACTATATATATTTATGTTATCTGAATCCATTAAGAAATTTACCCTAAGTGTCTGTATTGAACCGTTAACAGTGGGTTTAATCAGTGAATACACAAAATTTCCTACCGGGCTCCAGAGGATTTCCGGCACTAGGAACATTGCTAAAAACACTCCTAACCATATTTTTTGGACTTTTGTCATTTTTTTTGTTTCTTAATTAATAAATCCTTATTTATTTAAGAATATCACTTTAAAAAACCCTGTCAAATAAGCGCAACCTAATCCAAATTTACCCCCACTTCGATACGTCCACGTATCGAAGTGGGGGTAAAAGCAATTTAATTGTTTACTTAGTTACGGAGGTATCTTTTATAGCAGATCCTATAATTTTTACACTGCCGGAAACGTGCTTGCCTTGGACTCGGAGGGTGTCGCCCAAATTTATGCGCGAGAAGTTTAAAATTTTACCATTTTTATTTTGAAACTTTGCCTTTGTTATATCTACTCCGTAAATTACGTTGCCGTTACCAACAACGGTTAGTGAGGTATCGCTTTTCATAAATAATGTGCCGACAAAATCTATATTTACCAGGCGCAAAGTTCCATTAACTTCCCTGGCGGAAATATAGGCAGGCGTTCGGTCCCACGCCCCTTTTACAGTAGCGCTCATCCCCAACTCTAAATCTTTAAAGGTAGACGACGAGGAATTTTTTTTAAATACTGTTAAACTATCGGTTGTAATTTTTTGATTTCCATATTTAGCGGTTTGTAATGTAAAACTTGAATCGGCTGGATTAATTTCTGTGACTTTGCCGCTAAAACTGCCGTTGTGTGTATAAAGGGACATATTACGTAAAGCGCTTGCGCTAATGCTATTATCTCCCCATAGTGTTCCCTTAACCTCTACTTTATCACCAACCAATATTTCCGCAAAAGTCATTGCGGCGCCATTTTTTCTAACCAACAAGGCACTGCCAATATCCGCCCGATATTTAGCGGCATTACTACCGGCAAACACAACAGTGCTCCCACTGGCACTTACAACACTGCCGGTATAAGTTTTTACCGATGCCGCATCAGCCGTCTGAGGCAGAATAAAAAATGCCGAGAATAACAGCACAAGTACACTTGAAAATATTTTCATTTTGATATTGGTTAATATTTTATTTTTATAGAATAATAACTTTCATTATAAAGAAAGTACCTAATATGGAAAAATAAACAAATAAGTCATAGACTAAGATTGCTTCGGATGCACTCGCAATGACAAAACATTGGGTTACTTGTATTTAGTTTAACGATTTAGCATAGACAAAAATTCTACTACGCGGGTATCCAGTAAAATATCGGATGCGCGCACCGGGCGTTTTAGGTGCAGGCCTTCTAGGGTGCGACAGCGCGATAGCGCTACATATAGCTGGCCATGGGCAAATGTGCCGCCGGCTAAGTCTACATAAACTTTATCAAAGCTCTTGCCTTGGCTTTTGTGAATTGTCAGCGCCCATGCCGGCTTTAGCGGATACTGCGTAAAATTCCCCACGGTTTTGGATTCTATTTTCTCGCTTTTTTTATCCAAATAAAAATTATACATTTCCCAAGTGTGCCGACCCACGCACACCGTCTCCCCGCTTTCCAGTTCCACTTCAATTAACAAATCCCTGTCCGCATTCTGAGTGGCACCCGGTTCATAGGCAAAATTGTCTGCCTCTAATTCTAAACTTTCCACCTCATATTCTTCGCTTTCGGACGGCTTAACAAAACCCGTTACTTTACCCATAGTGCCGTTTACCCAGCGCTTTTGGGAATCGTTATTGAGCATCATTATTTGCGCGCCGACTTTAAGCTTTAATAAATCCTCAGCCGGCGGGGTTTTCCCTTCCAACCTGCCTGCGGCTACCCCAAGAAATACTTTTTCTTTACCTTCTATTTGTTTTAAAAAGAACTCGTTAACTTGATTTGCGCGCGCGTTGGTGGGCGTTAAGTACACGGCGAACTGCTCAAAGGTAAATTTTTCTCCGTCTTCAGTACTGCGGCGGTTTAAAATTTCCAAGTGCTCGCTGCTCGCCGCATTGTTGCGCACGGCATTTAAAATTTCCAAAAACACCCGGTCTTTTTGCCGGTACACGGTTTTTAGTTCTGCCAATTTAAATTCTCCGGAAGCAAAGCTGTGGGAATCAAAAAAATACGGACTTTTGTATTCGGCAAACATGCCGCCGTCGGTAAAGTCTTTTTCCACCGGCGGGAGCTGATGCAAGTCGCCCACAAATATCATTTGCACGCCGCCATAAGGCAAACTCGCGGTTGGGCCGTTTAGGCGCAAAAACTTGTCCACGCAGTCCAGCAAGTCCGCGCGCACCATGGAAATTTCGTCTATTATAATAACACTTAATTTTTGCAAAAGTTCTTTTTTCCCGCCCCAGGAAGAAGTTTTTTTAACTTTGCCCAAAGTAATATCCGGCCCAAACCCGCAAAAAGAATGGATGGTTTGTCCGCCGGCGTTTATAGCCGCCACTCCGGTTGGCGCCAACACCACGGTATTTTTGTGCGTGGTTTCTTTAAAGTAGCGAAGCAAGGTAGATTTTCCCGTGCCCGCCTCCCCGGTTAAAAAAATATTCTCCCGCGTTTCTTCCATTAACCTGTACGCCATTGCCATTTCGGAATTAGCGGACAAATTTATTTCAATTTTTTCCGGCTCCACCGCCTGTCTTTTTGGTTTGAAATTTTCTATATCCTCTTGAACATACTCTAAAACATCCCCCACCAGGTGCTTAAGCCTTAAGGTGATGATACTTCGGCTAACACCAAGAATTTTTGAAAGCCTTAGGGTAAATTTTCTATAAGTTTCGTGCTTTGATGTTTTATATTTTTCGTATTCATCTATTAAAATTTTATCCGTTTCCGGGTCTGCCGCCTTATTCATTTCATCATTTTTTTGTTTCTGCCTTTCCAGATCCCGCCGCTTTACGGCCTCGTAGTCCCATCCCGGAATATTGGGAAAAGTTAAGGCCAAATGCCCGCGAATGCCGTTCGGTCGCCTCTCAAACCGCCTTGCCATTTGGTTTAAAAAACTTTCAAAATCATACTCGTTTTCCAAACATTTTTTGTATTCTGCAATTAACAAATCGCTCTCCTCCTCGCTCCAGCGCATACCGGCCTTGGGAAAGTCTTTTCTTATTTCATCCAGTTTAGATGCAGTTTTTTGTTGTGTATCCTCCATAAACAATATAGTATACTTTCGTTCACCCCGTTAGAAATATAATATA
>CAYIHW010000063.1:0-5903 GCA_964363335.1 uncultured Candidatus Saccharibacteria bacterium | reverse complement strand
CGGGATGACACAAGATTCCCTTATCTTGATTTAGTTAAATTTATTATCAATCTTACCATTACTTCTTTATCTTGCGGTTTGCTTTCGGCAACTAGCAAAGCCAAAGCTGACAAGGCGGAGTCATTAATTTTTCGCTCTCCGGTCTTTGTGCTGAACAAGGCATTATTTTGCACCAAGTACAGCATAAACACTAACGAGCCAATTCTTTTGTTGCCGTCAGCAAAGGGGTGGTCTTTAACCAAAAAATATAACAGGTGCGCGGCTTTTTCTTCCAAAGACGGATACAAAGCCTTGCCGCCAAAAGTCTGGTCAATATTGCCCAAGACCGCTTTAAACTTTTCTCCCACTTCCTGGCCAAACAAATCTCCGGCTTCTTTTTTTGTGCCCAACCGCTGTTTAAACACGGCGATGCTCTTTTGCAAATCCACATAATCCAATACCGCCGGAGCGTGATTGCTTACACCTTCCAAACCCAACTCACCTTTATCATATTTATTTAACAGCGCCCAAGTACCGGAGTAGTCGGTAATAATTTTGAGCAGATCTTTTTCGTAGCCTTCCGCCCGCCGGCTTTCCAATACATTCCGAAACAGCTTGGCCGTATCCTGCAACTCTTTCATTTTTACATCATGATCTTCCTTGAGCCGTTTCTCGTTAACCGCATAACCTTTTAATAAATAATCTTTAAGTTTTTGCGTGGCCCAAATTCTGAACTGAGTGGCTCTTTTGGAATTCACCCGATAGCCGACGGAAATAATAGCATCAAGATTATAAAACTTTACTTTGTATACCTTGCCGTCCTGGGCAGTATGTTCCAAAATGGAACTAACTGAATTTTCGCTTAATTCTGAGGATTTAAAAATATTATTAAGGTGTTTGGTAATTGCCGGTCTTTGGGTACCAAAAAGCACGGCAATCTGATCTTGCGTCATAAAAACTGATCCGTCCTCAACCCTAACTAACAACTCAGGCCCTTCCTCGGCCTTATAAATAATAATTTCGCCTTTTTTTGTTTCTTCCATATATGTTGATGCTATTTTTATATTTCAGTTGATGCAAAAAATGCACCAACTGAACTGCCCCCATGAGGTAAATTGTTTGATGTTTATATAGTATACAATCGTTCACCTAATGTCAACTTCTTTGCTGTGGATAATTTTTAAAATTTTTTAACTCTTAGCTTTATAATTCGGAATCGCTTTATTTAAGTACTTAACCGCGTAGTCTATAACCTGTTGTTTGTTTATTTCCTGATGATCCATGACAATTTTTGACATAAATGCCATTATTTCCAGTAGGTACGCAAAATCTGTCCAAGGGTTTTCTATGGCTTTTATTTTTACTTGAACTGGCGTGGATTCTAAGTCTATTTCTGCCTCAAATTTGATTTTATTTTCCATAAATTTTGTTCAATTTTATTTAATTCTGGTCAATTATGGTCAATGCTTCCATCTCTCCCCAATTATCCCCTACCTTGGCTTCCACTTTAATCGGTACGGAAAGTTTTATGGCTTCTTCCATAAGCGGAATTAGTTTTTTGGCCCACTCGTCCACTTTGTCTTCCCTAACCTCAAACACCAATTCATCGTGAACTTGTAGTAACATTTTAATTCCCGACTTCCAATTCTCCGATTCTCCGATATGCCGATGTATATTAATCATCGCCACCTTAATTACATCGGCGGCCAGCGACTGAATAGGAAAATTCACAGCCGCGCGTTCAGCCGCCGCGCGAATAAAAAATTGGGAAGAACGAATTTCCGGAAATTTCCGCAAGCGCCCCAGTTCATTTTTTACAAAAGCTTCTTGGTTCACTTGGAGCTTAATTTGTTCAATATAACTTTCCACAGCCGGATAGGCGGCAAAATATTTAGCAATAAATTCCTTAGCTTCGGCCCGGGTAACTTCGCCGATTCTAGAAGACAGTCCAAAACTGGACAAGCCGTAAAGAATGCCAAAGTTAATGGTTTTGGCATCGCGTCGCATATCTTTGGTTACATCCGGTGCCAAAACCCCAAAAATTTCCATAGCCGTTTTGGTGTGAATGTCTTCACCCTTTTTAAATACTTCCAACATTTTAGCGTCCTTGGCCAAATGCGCCGCAATCCTTAGTTCAATTTGGCTGTAGTCTATGGACAACAATTTATACCCTTTTTCGGCCACAAAAGCCTGGCGAATTTTACTGCCCGCTCCTTCCCCGCGCACTGGGATATTTTGCAAGTTTGGATCCGTGGAACTCAAGCGCCCGGTGGCCGCAATGGTTTGGTTATAACTGGTGTGCAGCCGGCCGGTCTTTTTATTTACTAACTCCGGCAAGGCCAACAAATAAGTAGATTGCAATTTGGCCAATTCGCGGTACTGCATAATTTTTGGAATAACCGCGTGCTGGCCGAGCATTTTTTCCAGCTCCCCGGCCGCAGTGGACAGGCCCGACTTATTTTTGCGGTTTTCTATCGGCTGTAAGCCCAGTTTTTCAAATAACACTTCCTTTAACTGTTTGGGGGAATTTAAATTGAACTCCTGCCCGCATAATTTATAAATATCCGTCTCCAGTTGTTTAATATCTATTTCCACTTCGCCGGATATCCCGTTTAAAAATTTACTATCCAATTTAATTCCGTTTTTTTCCATACCGCAAAGCACTTCCGCCAGGGGCATTTCAATCTCGGTAAAAATTTTCTGTAACCCATCTTCCGCTAATTTTGGCGCAAACAAATGTTTAAGCCTTAAAGTCATATCCACGTCTTCACAGCAATACCAGCTAACCTTTGCCGGCTCTACCTGATCCATGGTAATCTGGTTTTTCCCTTTGCCGATAAGCTCCTCAATGGGCTGCATTTGGTAGCCCAACTCATTAAAGGCCAAGCCATCCAAGCTATGTTGGCGAGTGGCGGCGTTTAGTAAATAGGAAGCGATCATTGTGTCAAAATAAATAGCGGTCAGCGGGAAGTGAGAAGCAGTTAGAACTTCCAGATCAAACTTGATGTTATGGCCAATTTTTTTTATGCTGTTGTCTGCTAATATTTTTTTTAAATCTTCCGAACCCGCCGCTAACTTGGCGGGTACATAAAAAGCCCGGCCCACTTGGGCACATAACCCGATTCCCACCAATTCCGACTGCCACGGATCCAACCCTGTAGTTTCCGTGTCCACGCACAATTCTGTCACGTTGGATAATTCTTTTAACATATCCTCTAGTTTACTTTCGGTATCAACAAAAGTATAATCTTGTTTGCCAACAGCGCGAAGCACATTATTTCCCTCTCCCTCCGGGAGAGGGTGGCCATCTGATGGCCGGGTGAGGGTCTCTCCATGTTCTAAATTCTGAAAGTTGCCTTCTGTTTTCGGCAACTTATTTATTAAACTCCGAAATTCCAACTCTTGAAATAATTTGACCACTGTCTGTAAGTGTCCGGCGTCCAAGTCATATTGCGGAGCATAAAATTCCATTGGCACAGCGCAGTCAATTTTTGACAGCTGATGCGACATTATTGCCTGTTCTTCTTGATCAAGCAGTAATTTTAAAATTCGCGGTTTTAAATTTAATCTTTCCGCGTTAGGATATTTAATTTGTTTATACAAATTTTCAAAACTGCCGAATTTTTTAATCAAATCGCCGGCGGTTTTTTCGCCAATACCTTTTACCCCGGGAATATTGTCGCTCGGGTCGCCGCGCAAGGCCTTGTAATCCACCATTTGTTCCGGCGACAAGCCGTAACGGGCACGCACGGCTTTAGCATCGTAAATAACCGTGTCGGATATCCCTTTGCGCATGGTATAAACCCGAATTTTATGGTTAACCAACTGCAGGGTATCCAAATCTCCGGTCACAATTATTACTTCCGCCTCGGGATCGGCTTTATGAATTGTCACAGCTAAGGTTCCCAAGCAATCATCTGCCTCAAAGCCCTGCTTCTCTACTATTGGAATATTTAAAGCCCGCGCCACTTCCTTTACCCGCGGAATTTGGTCGTACAACTCCTGGTCGGCCTTAACCCTGGTGCCTTTATACTCCTTATATTGTTCATGCCGAAAAGTCGGACCGGCTAAGTCAAACGTGCAGACAATGTGAGTCGGTTTAATGTCTTTAATCGCCTTTAGCAGAATCATGGTAAAACCATAAACCGCGTTGGTTTGCTCGCCGTTTTTGGTATTTAGCACGGGAATGGCATGATAACCGCGGTGGATTAAGGCGTTGCCATCTACCAGCATATAGCGAAAAGTTTTTGGGATTGTCATATGAAGATTCTAATTAATTTACGAACTTTTCGCCAAAAATGGACGCCTAATCATTAATTTTCCATTTTGCGAAAATGTATATTTTAAATTTAATTCTACTCCCCTCCCGCTACCCGAAACACTTCTTCCACGTCGGTTATTCCTTCCAGGGCCTTAAGCAGGCCGTCTTGGACCATAGTTATCATTCCTTGCGCCACGGCCGCTTTTTTAAATTCCGCCATAGAAGAATTTTCCGCCAGAATTAATTTTTGTATGGCTTCGGTATTTTCCAACACTTCATAAATACCCACTCTTCCCGCATAGCCCAAATGCCGGCACTGCTCACAACCCGGAGCATGGTAAAATTGAAAATTTGTTGGGACCGCAGTGCCGGAATTTTTGGGTAAAGATTTTAACAAATAAATTATTTTTTCCAGCACCGTCGGCGACAATTTCGCCGGGGTTTTACAATGTTGGCAAAGTCTGCGCACCAAGCGCTGAGCCAAGACACACGACAACGCCGGAGCCGTCACAAAAGGCTTAATCCCCATATTTAACAACCGAGGAATGGCTCCGGAGGCATCGTTGGTATGGAGGGTAGAAAGTACCAAATGCCCCGTAAGGGCCGCCTGCATGGCGGTTTCCGCGGTTTCCTGGTCGCGAATTTCCCCCACCATAACAATATCCGGATCCTGCCTGAGTATTGCGCGCAGGCCTTTGGCAAAATCAAAGTCGTGGGAGTGGTCTATGGGAGTTTGGACAATTCCTTCCAGCTTATATTCTACCGGGTCTTCTAGGGTGATTATTTTTACTCCGGGCTGGTTTAGCTCATTTAAAAATGCGTACAATGAGGTGGTTTTGCCGCTACCGGTCGGTCCGGTGGCAATAATCATGCCATTGGGTTTTTGCAATTGCCGCTCCACTATTTCTTCAGCTTGCTTACTAAAACCTAAATCTTTCAATTTTAAATTCATAGCGCCGGTGCCCAACAAACGCATAACAAACTCTTCCCCGTAAGCCGAAGGCAAACTGGAAACGCGGACATCAATGGCTTTTTGTAGATAATAAAATGTTATGCGGCCGTCTTGCGGCACGGTTTCCACGTTGGATTTTAATTTGGCTAAAATTTTAATACGATTAACAATCGTCCGCTGTAAAGTTTTAGAAAAGTGCAACATGTCCTGCAGGACGCCGTCAATGCGAAAACGCAATTTAAAAAAATGATCTTCCGGCTCCATGTGAATGTCCGAAGCTTTATAAAAAACCGCGGCGCCAAAAATTATTTGCAATAATTCGCTGGCGGTTTTTTTGCTTTGCTCCTGTTCATCTGATAATTTTTTAAAGATGGCTAAATAATCTTCCGCTTTTTCCACCCGCACCGACTCATCCTGAAATACTTTTGGCCGCAAGACTTTACTAAAAAATTTAAGCGTTTGCGCCAAACTTCGTTGGGAAATTAAATATAAACTGACCTTGTGTTTTTTGGACAGCTCCTCAATTTTTTCTATAAGCAACGGCTCTTTGGGGTTAACTATCCCAATACGCAAATCGTTTAGCTCTTTATAAAACGGCACAGCTCCAAGCGCCTGGGCTTCTTCTTCGGTAAACATTCCCAATACCGATAAATCTACCGGAAAATTATGCAAATCCATATAGGGCAAACCCAAAACCCCGGCCTTGGCCTG
>CAYIHW010000062.1:0-6014 GCA_964363335.1 uncultured Candidatus Saccharibacteria bacterium | reverse complement strand
TTTTTTCACTAATATCACTTCAATAACAATTAAACTGCCGACAAAAGAAACTGTGGTATAATTAAAATTCACTATTAGTTAGAACACGTGGCGTCTGACAAAAACCAATAATTTATTTTAATATTCCAATTTTAAATCCTGCTAACTCACTAAGCGGCCTGACTTGTTCACCATGTTGGCCTTGGAAGGCTGCAGTGCCATCTTTACCGCAAAGCGACAAAATAGCCGCTTGCCCGCCGGGATGCTGACTAATCCAGGAAGTTAAATTATAAACTGAGCCCGATACCACAGACCAACACTTGCTGCCGGTATTGGCCGCCTGTACTTCGGCCAAAATATAAATTTTTACTGTTGTAGTAAGTATAGTAGTGGTTGTAGTAACCGGAGGCGGGGTAGTTATAACTTTTCCGCTATCGTCGTCATCTTTATCATCTTCTTTTTCACCTTGACGATTGGCAGAATTATCATCCCCTTTTTTTTCAGACTTTATTTTTACTTCAATCTTCCCGTCATCTTCAACTTTTATCTTAACTTTTCCCGGAGTGGTTGTGGAAGTTGAGCGATTATCTTCATTATCTCCCCTATCTTCTGATTTAAAATTTAATTTCAAATTTTGGATTTGCGCCCCACTTTGCAAGCGAATAATATTTTCCCCTAAAGCGGCGGCGGCCTGAACATTGCCTTTGGCTTCCAGCTTAGCTTGAACTTGCTTTAATACATCAATGGCATTGTTTACATCGGTTTGGGCATGAACTTTGGCTTCTAATTCTATTTTTTTATCCTTATCATCACGCTTGCTCTTCTTGCCAGGCGTTGAAGTGGAGGCGGTAGAAACTTGAGTCGCTGTTTTAACTTTAAGCTCCGCCAATTCTTCCAACCGTTCCTCAGCGAATTTTGCCTGCAGCTGCGCTTTGGATTGCTCGCTGACCATTACACTTAACTGCACTTTTTCTTTAACCCGTTTTATGGGATAAAGTAAATCTCCCGGCTTGGCGGAATTGGAAGCAAAAGCGGTTCCACCAAATAAAGATAAACCTACTAACACTGAAATTACATATCTCATAAATTGTTCTTTCCTTTCTGACCAAGAATATCGGGGCATTACAACATTTGTTTCAGTCTTTAAAGACAACAAAATTTTTTGCCTAATATTTTGCAATTCAGGCGCGCTTAAAACATCATCTTTTTCTACTAAAAAAGGCAATGCTTTAATTTCTTTATTAAATTTTTCTTTAAACCAGATCATATTTGTCCTTTAAAATTCCTTGGACTTTTTTTAATGCCCGGTGCTGGAGAATCCTGACAGCCAAATTACTCTTGCCTAACGCAGTTGCCACTTCGGCTAAAGTTAAGTCCTGAAAAAATCTTAGCTCCAAAACTTGCCGGTAAATTACGGGTAGCTGTTTAAAAGAGGCGCGCACTATTTCCAGGTCAGACCCAATACTTACTTCTTCCAGCAGTGAAGTGCCGTCCTGAATATCCACAGTTTCATCTATTTCCACCGGCTCAGGGCGAGAATACCTTTTACGGAAATGGTCGTTAATGGTATTACTGGCGATCCTGTATAGCCAAGCGGTAAAATTTAAGTTTTCAATCTCCAAATGTTTGAGGCCTAAATAAGCTTTGGTGAAAACCTCCTGCACCACATCCTGGGCTTCTTCCCGATTTTGGATTTTAATGCGGACGTATCGAAAAATCCGTTGGGCATAACAGTCATACAACTGCCCAAAGGCTTCCTCATCTCCTTGTTTTGACCTTGAAATTAGACTTGGTATGTCCATACCTTTGGTTTGCACATAATATCGGAAATCCTGGTAGTTTGTTTCAGACCATTAGATATTAATACTACACTATATGATATAATAAGAGAAAGACACGCTCCAATATGTTCAAACTTTTAAAACTCTTTTTTTACGCGGTGGTTATTTTGGTCATCGGTTTTTTCTATTGGTTTCTGCCCAAATATTCTTTTGTCAGCAAAAACCCCGGTTATTGCGTAAATTTAACTTCCCATCTATATTATTGCGGTAATAACGCGGGTTTAGATAAGCTATTTACCAAATAGTAACTTAAACTTTATATGCCGGAACGTTCTGGTAATCAACAAGATAACAGCATACCTAATGACGGACATACTGCCAAAACCCGCAGAGAATTTTTGAGTGGGCTTGCCGCCGGAACTGTTGCCGCGGCCGGATATTTTGTCGGTCAGGAATTATTGACTAAGGAAGACGCACCTCATGAAGAGTATCAAAACCGCCAAAAACAAATTGCAACCTGCGCGGCAAAATATGCGTACCTGGAGGAATTTATTACATCAGCATCAAACGAAACAGATTCTTACCAACCAAATCAAAAATTATCTCAAGAGCTGTTTAACTTTAATGCTCGCTTCCGCAAAATATACGACTCCTATCTTTCTTGGTCGGACGCCGCCGCGAATTTACTGAATAATAGCAACAGCTTGCATCTTGGTGTTAAATACACAGTAAATTTGGTTTTGGAAACACATAAACAAGCCGGCGCGCTAGCCGGTTTAAGGTCGCTAGTGGAAGCCGAAATTAAAAATGAGCAGGAAAAATACAAAAAAACCCCCCAAGCCATGGCACAAATTAAAAATTATTACGATTTAATCACCCTGGAACAAAAAATTGCCGATGAAATCAGACTGGCTGGGGATATTTTTTTAAGTAAATTCAACCATATCCAAATTTGACCTATTATTAATAACATCTTATAATAATCAAAAGAGTTAAATTCAATAAGAAACAAAAAATATGTCGAAATTTTCCAATCAAACTAAAAGCTTTATAGTGCTTTTTAGTTTAGCGGTTGTCGGTACTTACATGTGCGCCATGCTGTGGCCGGACTTAGCTTCTTTCTCTTATAAGAGCTACAGTTATCAGGCAACACCGACCCTGCAAAATAGTATTGCCCCGGTTCCCCAAAAGCCGGCCATCCCCAAAGTTGATACTTCTTTGTGGAAAGATTATTCCAACAAAGATTATGGTTTTAGTTTTAAATATAAACCCGATTGGAAAATTAAAACTTTAACAAGTATAAAGAATTTTAAAATTATTGAAATAGACCCCGGCGCCAAATATTACAATATAAAAATTTACATTAGCCCCAAAGAATTTTACGTTATGGACGGACTGCCAACCAAAACCGAAACCATTGCCGGCAAAGAAGCCTTAAATGTCAGCGATATTCTCTACGGGATAAAGACAGACACAAATTATTTTACCTTTGACATTGGGCTTTCTTTAAGTCTGATGTCCGATTTTATGGCCTTGGTTCACTCGGTAAAGTTTGAATAAAAATTTAAAAAAACGCCCCGCCCTTTTCCGCCAACTGGCGGAAAAGGGCGGGGCGTTTTTTTGATAACAGGCTCATTCCTTTGACTTTTGCCAAAAAAGCTATATAATTAGACAAGATAATTATTAAATTTACAAAAGCCTCATGATAGAAAACACTCTTTTGTGGTATGCCGTTTTTGCGGCATTTGTGGCCCTATTTTACGGGTCGTTTTTAATTTATAAAATTCTCAAATCCCCCGCCGGCAGCGGAAAAATGACGGAAATTGCTTCCGCCATTCAGGCCGGCGCCAAGGCTTATTTAAATCGCCAATACAAGACTGTGGGGATTGTTGCAGTTGTGATAATCGTTCTAATGTGGCTAACCAGGTATTTTGCCCCTGCGGCCGCCTTTTCCAACAACACCATTTACGGGTTTATTTTAGGCGCCGCTCTTTCCGCCTTGGCCGGATTTATTGGCATGAACATTTCAGTTCGCGCCAATGTCCGCACTGCCGAAGCCGCCAAAAAAGGTTTGGGCGCGGCACTATCACTCGCTTTTGAAGGCGGAGCAGTTACCGGATTGTTTGTGGCCGGGTTGGGCTTGCTTTCGGTAACCGGTTTTTATATGTTTACCAAAGATTTAACCGCCTTAGTCGGTTTGGCTTTTGGCTCTTCCTTAATTTCTGTGTTCGCCCGTTTGGGCGGTGGTATTTTTACCAAAGGCGCTGACGTGGGAACTGATATGGTTGGCAAAATTGAAGCAGGTATTCCGGAAGATGATCCGAGAAATCCCGGAGTTATCGCGGACAACGTAGGCGACAACGTAGGCGACTGCGCCGGCATGGCCGCGGACTTGTTTGAAACTTATGTGGTATCTACTGTTGCGGTAATTTTGCTGGGTTCGTTTACTTTTAACAATTGGCAATCATGGAACGCTTCCAACGCTTTAGTTTATCCTCTGTTAATCGGTGCCGTTTCCATTATCACGACCATTATTGGCACCTGGTTTGTGCGTTTGGGTAAATCCCAAAATGTTATGGGCGCTATGTACAAAGGCTTTGCCGTTACCGGAATTTTAAGCGCTATTGCGTTTTACCCAATTACCAAAATGTTAATGGCAAATAACGGTTTGTATTCCGTAAATAATCTTTTTTACTCCGCGTTAATTGGTTTGGTAGTTACCGGTTTAATTACCATAATTACCGAATACTATACCTCCAAATCTTTTGCTCCGGTTAAAGATATTGCGGAAGCTTCCACAACCGGACACGGTACCAACATTATTAAAGGCCTGGCCGTTGGGATGCAAGCCACCACCGCTCCGGTATTGGTAATTGTTATTGCCATCCTTACTGCTTACGAGCTTGCCGGCTTGTACGGCATTGCTTTGGCGGTTATGTCTATGCTATCTCTTACCGGAATTGTGGTGGCAATAGACGCCTTTGGCCCAATTACCGACAACGCCGGCGGAATTGCCGAAATGGCCGGGCTAGATAAAAGCGTGCGCGATGTTACAGACCCGCTGGACGCGGTTGGTAACACCACCAAAGCTGTGACCAAAGGCTATGCCATTGCTTCCGCCGGACTCGCCGCTATGGTTTTATTTGCGGCTTACACTCAAGAACTTAAAGCCGTAGGAATTTCCGCGGTGTTTGATTTGTCTGACAGTAAAGTATTGGTTGGTTTGTTAATTGGCGGCTTATTGCCATACTTGTTTGCTTCCATTGCTATGTCTGCGGTTGGCAACGCGGCCAAAGCCGTGGTAGAAGAAGTGCGCAGGCAATTTAGAGAAATTAAAGGAATAATGGAAGGCACTGCCAAGCCGGATTATTCCCGCGCCGTGGATATTGTTACCAAAGCCGCCATTAAAGAAATGATTATTCCTGCTTTAATTCCTGTAGTCGTGCCAATTTTAGTTGGATTGTTCTTAGGCGCCGCCGCGTTGGGCGGATTATTGGTTGGAACTATTGTGACCGGTTTGTTTGTTGGTATTTCTATGACCACCGGCGGCGCGGCTTGGGACAATGCGAAAAAATATATTGAAGAAGGCAACTTTGGCGGCAAAGGCGGAGATGCCCACAAAGCGGCAGTTACCGGCGACACTGTCGGAGATCCTTACAAAGATACTGCCGGCCCGGCAATAAATCCTATGATCAAGATTATCAACATTGTGGCTCTATTACTTGTAAAATTTCTTAAACCGTAAAATAATCTTCCGATTTTAATTAACACGATTTGAGCGGCCGCTCAAATCGTGTTAATTTTTTATATAAACTAATTTAGGTAGGTGGCTTGTGCTTGTTGCAAGCCGCCTACTGATTGTAGTCCACGGGTTATTCTGCTAGCGCCTACAAAAACGGCCCAGTCCCCGTCCAAGCTGAAGTACTAGGTATGGCATCCACAGAAGGACGACATACTGAGCAAGCAATGAGAATTTGAAAGGCACGTCCGAAAACAGACGCATCAGCGCAAGCACCAGGGAGCTGACGGCGGCGATAGACAGCAGTATCTTAGCAATCCGATGGGCTTCTTTCGGCCAAGCCAGTCCAAATAAGAAACCCATAGCTGCGCCTGTGCAAACAACGTAGTACGCTACCCTAATTTCCATATATCCCCCGGTCAAATTGTTTTTGCAAGCACCATTGCCTGCAAAGTCACTGTTTTTGACCCTCCACAATGAAACTTTACAGTAGCAAATATACAATTTTCAGTCAA
>CAYIHW010000061.1:4447-6532 GCA_964363335.1 uncultured Candidatus Saccharibacteria bacterium | reverse complement strand
AGCTGAATGATTACATTGTTATTGCTTAATTAGTCAAATATATGTATAATACGGAGTTAGTTTTAGTCAAAGTATAAGGAGGCAGAGATGTCGACTCCACAGGAGTACGTTGAGTTTTTGATGAGCTACAGGTTGCCCTACGACTTGAAGCTTCAGCTAAAGATGGTTCTTCAGAACCATTTTGAAGAAGAATCGGGGCAGTGGATCCGGCGTCAGCTGGATCGTATCCAAGAGAATCGTTCCAACAAGATTCTGCTTCCCGGGATGCTTCATTCTCTGGAAAATGATTGGCGGCGTCGCAGGGCTCAATGAACTTTTCGAACTCTTCGACAAGGCCGTGGGGATTAATTTTTCCACGGCTTTCCCTTTTATTTAAGGCAATAAATATACTTTTTGCTTTAAATAAAGGTATTTATCTCTAACGGGGTTGACAAGAGGGCGGTTTTAGCGTATACTGCTTAGTCGTACCCAAAGCGGGCGGCATTAACAATCAAATAAGGTATCTTTATGTTTTTACAGGAAAATGTAACGGTATTTGTCCTCACACAAATCTTCATTGGTATTGCACAGTTTAGAATCTGACATACATTTATTAGAGATTTCGTCGCTTACACATTACTTGGTGAAGATTCGTGTGAGGATAATAATCTACAGATAATTTATCTGCGTAATCTGCGTAGATCTGTGTATCTGTGGTCTACATGCTCCTGATTTCGGGAATACCGGATTGGGGGCGCGAAAAAGCCGTATACTGCATACAAGAATAATTTTTAAATTGATTCTCCTGTATTGAGTTTACGGTTTTTTTGCGCCTCAATAATTTATGAGCCCGCTAACACCCTGCGGTCTCTGCCGCAGGGAAATTTACAAGGCACAATTTTTTTCAGAATCGTGCGTCTAAGAAGGCAAATATATTATGTCCGCCTGAGGCGAGCTCGGCCTTAAATCTTAGACCCACAATTTTGGAAAAGATTTGTTGTTTTGCTTCATTGTCATTGGCAGTAGCATCCGAAGCAATCTATATTTTGAGAGATTGCCACGTCGCCCCGCATTTTTGATGCAAAAACAGCGGCACTTCTCGCAATAACATCTGATTGTTTACGTAGACATATTAACAATTAGGAAAAAGAATTGTCCGAACATTTTTGCAAACAAAGATTTGTTGGCAGAAATGTTCGTGAGAAAATAAAAGAGGGGAGGGCATAATATGCCCTATTGGAAAAGAAGTTGGTTTTTCAACAGCCTCCTTGAGGCTGTTGTTTCCACTGTGATTATCATGATGGCGACTGGCGTCGTGATCTCCGTGGGTTTTGATATCTGGCAGAAATGCCAGCCACAAATGGTCCACGAGGGGCCGGAGGAAGGGGGGAGGGACATATGGATTTCCCCCGGAAAGTGAAGTCTAAGGGGCCTTTTGGTTTCTGGTGGCATGGGTTAGACCCGGCCACTCAGAATATAATAATCGGCTTTTGTATCCTTCTGGCGTTGGTGGCTCTTGCCAACATCGTTAGCAGGATCGATGGCCCTCGCTGAGTGCCATCACACGAAGACCAGCTCCCGCTGTTTTGCGACGGGGGCTAACAAGAAACATCAAACCCACAAGGAGGGTATGATGAAGATGTTTGTTATTAAAGATACACCAGATAACTGGCCGGTGTGGCCAGTGGCTCTGGGTTTTATCGTAGCATACCTGGTTGTTGCCGCCATTGATGGCGGAAACCTCCAGTGGCCAGTCAGTCTGATTGGCCGTGTGCTCTGCGCGATTTCCGGTGTTCCATACGTGGGGCACTAGGCCCGTATCGCGTGTTCACATCTTGGGCGATCGCTGTCTGCTTTCGCCCCTTCCAAATTTGCCAGTAAACAATTTATGTTTGTTGTCAGGTTTGGGAGGTGCTCATGGAAAAGTTTTTTTGGTTGTCAATCGTGGCTATTGTGGCCACGGTGATTTATTTGGCTTTGTGTTACATCTTCCCCCTGAAAGTTGGGGGCGAAGGGGCAACACACAACAAGGGTCGGCATTGAGTGGCCTGCAAGAGGAGGAAAAATGAATAGCCAGAGATCGTTGCTGGCTAAACTGAGGGAATT
>CAYIHW010000061.1:2962-4347 GCA_964363335.1 uncultured Candidatus Saccharibacteria bacterium | reverse complement strand
CAAGAGGAGGAAAAATGAATAGCCAGAGATCGTTGCTGGCTAAACTGAGGGAATTTTTGCGCTAGCTCTTTTCTATCTGTCTGTCTCTCGCGCAGAGAGACAGACAAAAAGAGAAAGGAGGCGCGAATGAGTTTCCTACAGAATCTTTGGTGGATTATTGACGGTTGGCCGGCGTGGGCAAAGCTCTCGTTGGTGGCAGTCCTCTTTCCGAGCCTGCTAGTGCTGGCCGCGATTTTGATTACACCTCAACGCGGGCGCAAAGATTGAGAAGAAGCAGACAACTCTGCCCACACTCATAGCGCCCCCTATACCTTAGTTTGCAAAATGCAATTTGTGAATTGAGGCGTAGGATTACAATCCAAAATTTTCTTTTGTGGTCCGTTTAGCGGTTAGGCGAATAAAAAGTTTGTTGCAAAATAAATTGTTTATTCGCTTTCCTGTAACCGCTAAGCGGTCTATAGAAGAAAAACTTTTATTACACCATAAAACTGATTTGGAAGAGGGGACACCTCTTCCAAAAATTTATTTGACGAAAAGATGAGTATTCGCTATAATAAACAAAGTTTTTGATGGTCGTGTATCATTCATCATAAATCCCTGCCGGCAGGCAGGTTAAATCTTAAATTACTACTATGGGCGTTCCCAAAAAGCACAAAACTCGTAGCGGCAGAGATCAACGCCGCAGCCACGATGCCTTAAAGAAAACTTCTTTTGCTTCTTGCAAAAATTGCGAAGCCGCGGTAATGCCGCATTTGCCTTGCAAAAATTGCGGATTCTACAAAGGACGTAAGGTAACAAAATAACATTTAACTTTTAACTTTTAACATTTGACTGACTGCATGGCAGAAAGTTAAGTGTAACATGTCAATTGTCAAAGGTTTAAAAAATGGCCAACCGACATTTATCCCGAACCATAGCCATGCAGTCCCTGTTTGAATGGGATTTTAACGAGCGCAAAGAAAACTTGGAAGAGATTTTAAAAAATCATATTCAGGAATTTGGCAAAGAAGCGCAAGGCGAGGAGTTCGTGTATGAGCTGGCCTACGGGGTTAGGGACAACTTGGCGGCCATAGACGAAATAATTATCAGACACGCGACTGAGTGGCCAATGGAGCAAATTCCGCCGGTGGACAGAAATGTCCTCAGATTAGGAATTTTTGAACTAATGTTTTTAAAGCAAGTTCCTCCTAAAGTGGCTATTAATGAAGCGGTGGAGTTGGGAAAAACATTTGGCGGAGAATCTACCGGCAAATTCATAAACGGGGTCATGGGGACTTTGTACAAGGAGTTAGAGCCGGCAGATATTGCTGGGGTGGAAAATTCGGAAGCCAAAGATCCGGAACAATTGTCAACTGAAAAAACATAAAAAACCGATTTAAGGAATT
>CAYIHW010000061.1:0-2862 GCA_964363335.1 uncultured Candidatus Saccharibacteria bacterium | reverse complement strand
CCGGAGACAATAACCAAAAGCGCAAAAGTAAAAATCTACCGGTTTTTGCCTAACCCGGCCGGGGATGACGCCGGAAGTGAGTGGATAGAAATAAAAAATGAAGATAGTGTGGAAATAGATTTAACCGGTTGGTATGTGGATGACAAAAACACGGGCGCAGGGCCGGCCGGCGATGCCTTAATTTTATCCGGCATCATTGCCGCCGGAGAAATAAAAAGGTTTATTTTGCCCGTGGAAGTTTTCGCGCTAAATAACAGCGGGGGCGATGAAGTGAATTTGTATTTTAATGACAAAAGTTTAAGCCATAGCGCGCCATATTCCGCGGTTGCGTATGATGATGGTATTTTTGAATATCGCGATAATTTGTGGCAACCGCCTACTATAAGCACGGGCGGGGGAGGAGGAGGCCGTTCCGGCGGCGGTGTGGCCGCGGCGGTTTCATATTTGGGGACATCGCATTTTAAACTAAATGAAATTTTTCCCAATCCCACCGGAAACGATGCCGGTAGTGAGTGGGTGGAAATTTACAATGCCAATAATTCCACCAGCAGTTTAAATGGCTATTATTTGGCTGACGGTGAAACCGATGTGTGGAGCGCGGGCGCTTATTTACTAAATACCGCAACTTCGGTACCACCACTGGGATTTTTTGTTGTCCGATTGCCAAAAGATTCTTTTTCGCTTGGTAATTCCGGTAAAGAAAAAGTGAAATTATTTTCCCCGCAAAAACAATTGGTGGATTTTATGGAATACGCGGCCGCGCCGGAAAGCCGCGCCTGGGCAAAAATAAAAGACAATAAATGGCAATATCAAATTCCGACCCCCAACGTGGACAACAACCAAGTACCGGAATTGCCGCAGATTATAATTAGCGAAATATTGCCGGCACCATTAGCCGAACAGGAAGAATTTATTGAACTTTTTAATAGCGCTACCACGACGGCGGATTTGAGCGGGTTAGTTTTAAAGATTGGAACCAAAAGTAAAATTTTTGACTTAGGCGTTTCTGTATTGCCGATGTCGCGTTTGGTTTTATATTCAGACGATTTGCCGGGAAATTTACGAAACAGCGGACAGGATGTGGCGTTATATGATATGTTCGGCAGGATGATTTTTACCGTTAGCTATCCCAAGGCGCAGGCAGGTGAGGCTTATGCCCGAACAGAGGCGGGAAATTATTTTTGGACCGGCAGTCCCACCCCGGGAGAGAAAAACGAAATTGTCTTAGCGGCGATTACTATTGTCCCGGCTAAGTTAGCCGCCGCTGGCGCTTCTGCCCCATCCGGCAACTCCAAGAGTGGGAGCGACTACGCAAAATTAAATACAGCTTATAACAAGTTAGAATTAAAAATAGCAATGCTGGAACAACGCATTAATCAATTGGATTTAAATAACAAGGACGAAGCCAGTGTGGCTATTGTGGATAATCCGGAGCCAATGGCGGAAAGAAACGCGCCAAAATCAAAAACCGCAGCGTATAAATATTTAATCTTAGCCGGAAGCTCTTTGGCAATTTTAATTGGCATTGGAAAGAAACATCTATCCGGACTTTTTAAGAAAAAACTGGATTAGTTTAATAAAATAGGTTATAATATAAGTACTGGTTTTTGCCTTGCTATTGGGTGAATTTTCTCCCAAAGGCTTAAACTTTAAACATTAAGCTAAAATAAGGAGCAAATATGAACAAGTTACAACTAACCGAACAATTGGCTGCTAAATTGGGGATTACCCATTCTGAAGCCGAGCGGTTTGTAAATACTTTCACCCAGATGATTTACGAGACGTTAAGAGGCGGGGATAAAGTAAACATTTCCGGCTTTGGCCAGTTCAGCGTGTCGCATCGCGCCCCGCGCATTGGCGTAAACCCTCGCAACCCGTCCCAGAAGATTACTATTCCGGAACTCAATACCCCAAAGTTTAAAGCCGGCGAGGCTTTTAAGGAAGCAATAAAGTTAAGGCAGTAAAATCGCGGACACACAGATTAAAATCAGATAACGCGGATATAATGTTAAAAGCCCTTTCTAGAGAAGGGCTTTTAAATTGACTCCACTTGACAAAAGATACCATTTGTCATATTATAGTTTTATGAAGCTATTTGACTGGAATAATGAGAAAAATCAGCTTTTGAAACTGGAAAGAAATGTCGGTTTTGAAGACGTCATGGTTTGTTTGAAAGAAGACGGGCTACTGGACATTTTAGAGCATTATAATAAAAAAAAATACGGCAGGCAGAAAATTTTTGTGATAGCCATCAACCACTATGTTTATTTGGTGCCATTTGTGGAAAACGAGCAGACTATATTTTTAAAGACTATTATTCCCAGCCGCAAGGCCACGAAAAAATATTTAATCGATAAGTAATTAAACTTTTATGAAATATTTGCAGTTAGACGAGCAGGAACAGGATATTCTTAAGACTTATGAGCAGGGCAAATTTAAAAAAGCTCCTGGCTTTGCCAATGCCAAGAAACAGTACCAGCTGTATGCCAAAACCGCTTTGGATAAAACCAAAAATATCAATCTGCGGGTTTCTGAAGCCGACTTGCTGAAAATTAAGTCCAAAGCCGTGGAAAAAGGTATTCCTTACCAAACCTTATTATCCTCTTTGATTCACCAGTACTCCAGGGGTAAAATTGAACACAAAGTGCTGTAAGGAATTTGGGATTGCGCGGGTATCATATAGCGGTTTAAAAAGGCCAGGGCGCAAATTTACAAAGAAGTTTATGGCTAAACCAACAGTTTTATTAGATTCAAGCGTTATTATTTCATCCCTCCTTTCTACGACCGGAGGGAGCTTTTATATTATCAATAGACTTGTTGCTTAATAATTTTTCGCCCAAAATATGCTCTTTCGCCAAAACC
>CAYIHW010000060.1:4869-6552 GCA_964363335.1 uncultured Candidatus Saccharibacteria bacterium | reverse complement strand
AGGAGTGCATCCGACGCGGCAATCTGGATAAATAAGCCATAAACCCGGATTGCTTTGGATGCTACTGCAATGACAAACGTGGGAAATCTTGAGTTTCGTAATTCAAAGCCAAGGAAGGGTGGAGCTTCTCCTGATGCAGTACGGGGACATAAACCCCGCACCGAAAGCCTGACGGCTTGCACCTTCATCCCCGAGCAGGAGCTCGGGGCTTTTCGGTGCGGAGGCAATTTCCGCAAACCGCCATAAATTGTTAAAGTCTTTATGGAATTTTATATCTGCCTGGCGCAGATATTTTTTTATTATCTTTGGTAAAAGAGTTTTTTGTTTCGGGTCAATTTCTAAAAAAACAGCCTTGGGCAAAGAGGGGAGAGAGGCTATTTGCTTAAACAAACGTTGATAAAGATCAAAGTCTTTTTTCGGATCAACCAACGCGCTTTTAGGTTCCCATCCTAAATTCTTAATTCTTGATTCATAATACTTTCTGGGTACATACGGCAAATTTGCAACTAAAACATCAAACGTCATTCTGACATTCTGCAGAATGTCAGAATGAATAAATTTAATTTTTACATTATGTTTTTTGGCATTTTGTTTTCCAATAGTAAGCGCTTTGGTAGAAATATCACTAGCGTAAATTTTGAATTTAAAATCATGAGCTATGGTAGGCAATATTTTCGCCAGTGCGATTGCAATGCAACCCGAACCCGTGCCAACGTCTAAAATCTTTATGTCATTACGAGCGAATGCATCTGAGCGTGGCAATCCCTTATTTTTTGAGATTGCTTCCTCCGTCGCTAAAGCTTTGGAGGACAGGTCGGATGCACCTGTCTGCCGGACAGACAGGCTCGCAATGACGATATTTATCAACTCTTCCGTTTCCGGCCGGGGGATTAAAACATCCTTATTTACCTTAAACCGCATGCCGTAAAAATCCTTATACCCCAAAATATAAGCCATTGGCTCACCCTTTTCACGGCGTTTGATGGCTTTGTTTAATCTGATAATCTGATTTTCCGACATCCCATACTCCGGGGATATAAACAAAAACTCCTTGCTTTTTTTGAGTACATGAGCGAGGAGTAATTCGATTTCGATCGATTGGTACTTAACCTGTGTTTCTTTAATATTCAATTTTGGTCAATTTTACTTATTTTTGGTCAATTTTGGTCAATTCTTCAGTGCCTCTTTTTTTGCTTCCAAGTCGGCCTTCTTTAAGGCTTCGGTAATGATGTCAAACTTCCCTTCCATAATCAAATTTATCTGGTTGAAGTTTTGGTTTATGCGGTGGTCGGTTACCCGATCTTGAGGAAAATTGTAGGTACGAATTTTTTCGCTTCGGTCACCGGTGCCAATTTGGCCTTTGGTTAGGCTGCGAATTTTTTTGTCTTCAATCTCCCTGTAATGCGCGGCCACGCGAGCGCGAATAACCGCCAAGGCTTTTTCCCGGTTTTGCGCCTGACTGCGTTCATCCTGACATTGAGCCGTAATACCGGTAGGGATGTGCAAAATGCGAATAGCACTATATGTAGTATTAACCGACTGTCCACCGTGGCCGGAAGAAGTAGTGGCTTCCATTTTTAAATCTTTCGGGTCTATACTGTAATCTTTTTCTTCCAGCTCGGGCAATACGGCCACAGTGACGGTGGAAGTATGCACCCGGCCGCTCTTTTCCGTATCTGGCAC
>CAYIHW010000060.1:0-4769 GCA_964363335.1 uncultured Candidatus Saccharibacteria bacterium | reverse complement strand
GCAAACTTGCCGT
This sequence comes from uncultured Candidatus Saccharibacteria bacterium, assembly GCA_964363335.1. Lineage (GTDB taxonomy): Bacteria > Patescibacteriota > Doudnabacteria > UBA920 > UBA920 > PALSA-1336. The sequence goes on along the minus strand of CAYIHW010000060.1, from coordinate 4,756 downwards.
AAGCGCGAAAAATTTCCGCAGCGAAAAGTGTGGACTCATCGCCCCCGGCACCGGCGCGAATTTCTACAATGCAGTTTTTATCGACATTCGGATCTTTTGGCAGTAAATCATCCTCAATTTCAGATTTAAGATTTATGATTTCTGCTTCCAATCGCCGGCCTTCGTCTAAGGCCATGGATTTTATCTCATCGCTCGGATCGTTTAACAAGTTCTGATTATCCGCCAATTCCTTAATTCTTGATTCATAATTCTTGATTCTATCTACGACCGGGGCCAGTTCCGCGTGTCTTTTGCCTAACTTGGCCATATCAAAACTACCGCCGGACGACATGTCGGAAGTTAACTGATTGTACTCATCCAATATTTTTTTAAATGCCGGTTCCATAAATTTTCTCCACGAACTCACTAATAATTCATTCTAACATAAAAACCACCCCAAACAAAACGTCAGGATGGTCTTATTAAAGTTTTATTAAACTATTTTTTCGGGGTACGGGCTTTTCTGACTTTCTTTACTTTCACATCGGCTTTAATTTGCACCGCGGTTTCCTTACGTTTTTTGAATTTATCTACATTACCGGCCGCATCCAACAATTTTTGCTTACCGGTATAAAACGGATGGCAAGAGCTACAGGTTTCGGTATGCAAAGCAGGGGAGGTAGAGCCGGTAACAAAAGCGTTGCCGCAAGCGCAGGCAACCTTAGCATCGGTATGAAATTGGGGGTGGATAGAAGGTTTCATAAGTATAACTTAAATTTATTATTCTCTATATTTATCTGCAATACTTGTTAATTTAACGAGCTCTTCGTATTCTTCAGGAGTTTTTTGATACTTTTTATATAATAACAACCACCTATTATACTGTTCCTGCCCCTGATCACCAAATTCATCTTTAAAATTCTCGATCTGATCTGAGGAACGATCAACCGTTAAACCTAAATCTCTCTGCTCATTACTTTTGCCAAAAGGCCATCTCATAAAATATTTTCTTAATTTCCTAATTATTTTACCGTCTCTTGCCAAAAAAGTCAAGGCCTGTTATAATTAGCGGACTAATTAATAAACATATTCCGCATAACTTTCTGTCCCGATAGGCCCGTGGGCCTAATATCGGGATCGACGGAATAGAAGACGCCCCGCCCTTTGATCCGCCAGCTGGCGGAAAAGAGCGGGACAAGAAAGGTTTTATGAAAGACGTAACTCTTTTAGAGTTGCTCAAAAGCGGAGCACATTTCGGGCACACCACCTCCCGGTGGAACCCAAAAATGAAACCGTATATTTTTACGGTTCGCAACAATATCCATATTTTGGATTTGGAAAAGACAAAAAAAGCATTACTCAAGGCCGCTAAATTCGCTGCGGAAATCTCCAGCCGCGGCGGCACCGTGCTGTTTGTCGGCACCAAGCGCCAAACCAAAGACTTAGTTAAAAAAGCGGCCGGAGCCTGCGGTAGCCCGTACGTTAACGTTCGCTGGCTGGGCGGCACCTTTACCAATGCCAAAACCATCCAAAAGACCATTCGCAAAATGGAAAAGTTGGAAAGTATGAAACAGTCTGGCGAGTTGGCAAGCCACTACACCAAAAAAGAAAGACTGATGGTGGAAAGAGAAATCGAAAAATTAAAAAAGCTTTTCGAAGGTATCCAAAACATGAAAAAGCTCCCGGACGCGATTTTTGTTACCGATGTCAAACATGATGACATTGCCATTAAAGAAGCGCAAAAGAGCAAAATCAAGATCATCGGTCTGGTAGATACCAACTGCAACCCGGAAGGAATTGACTATATGATTCCTTGCAATGACGACGCCACCAAAGCGGTGGAATTGGTAACCTCGGTTATTTCCGAAGCCATTGCCGAAAGCCGGCAAACTCAAACCATTGTAAAAGAAGTGTCCACTGCCCCTACGAAATAAAGGTTCTTCGTAGCAGAGCTGACGAGGTATTAAAACCTGTATTAGCTCCTCGGCTCGCTCGGCCATAAATGGCCGGGCTCGCTCTACGTCGCGAATAAAATAATTAATTTAGAACTCGGATATACGGATTAAATTCTGATCTACGGATGGCTACTGATACTAGACAATATCTGTAGACATCAGTTGATCCGCTTACCTATCAGTAAATCCGTGTTAATAAATACCTATATGTCTAACGATTTACTAAAAGAACTCCGCGAACTGACCGGAGCGGGCATGCTGGAAATTAAGCAAGCCCTAAACGAAACCGGCAACGACAAAGAAAAAACCATTGAGCTATTGCGCAAAAAAGGCGCGCTCAAGGTTGGGAAAAAAGCCGACCGGATTGCTAATGAAGGCTTAATTGAAACTTACATCCACCCCGGCAACCGAGTCGGCGTACTTATTGAAATTAACTGCGAAACCGATTTCGTCGCCAGAACCGAAGACTTTAAAAATTTGGCCAAAGATTTAGCCCTGCACATTGCCGCGGCTAACCCGCTATATGTTACTTCCGCTGAAATTCCTGCTGAAGTTGTGGAAAAAGAGAAAGAAATTTACAAAGAACAAATCAAAGGCAAACCGGCTGAAGTTGTGGAAAAAATTCTGGAGGGGAAAATTGCCAAATATTACGAAGAAACCTGCCTAATGGATCAACCCTTTGCCAAGAACCAAGACTTAAAAATCAAGGACGTAATGGCGGAGGCCGTGGCCAAAATGGGGGAGAAAATAGAAGTTAAAAGATTTGCCCGCTTTGTCCTGGGAAATTAGCAAAAATAATTGACCATAATTTAAATAATTGACATAATTAGATAGTGGTTTATTTATGTCAATTTTGTTCAATTATTAAATTTTGTCATTTCCCTTGTCTTACCAAATTATTCCAAACATCATCTTTATATTTTCCGTCCTGGGAATTTTGTTAATAATCCTCAGACATTTGCCGGAAGCCGCAATAAACGATGCCCGGGAAATAAAGGAACCAACAGCAGATAAAAAACTGCTGGCAAAAGGCTTGCCGGCGGTAGCTTTGTCTAAAGTGAAAACCAATGTAAAATTCTGGATAAAGAAAACCTGGATTTTTATTTTAGAAGCCAAAGATTTAAAGCCGCACGCCGCCGCCGGTTATAGAATGAAAAAAATTTTTAGCCGTTCCGCCTCGCAAATTAAAAAGCCCATCCCCGCGCCTGTTACCACGCACGAGGTCAAGAATGAGCAGTACTACTTGTACATGATTAAACTGCAGCCAAAAAATCTTGATTATTATGATGCTTTAGGAAAATTTTATTTGGGGCAAAACGCCATAGAAGACGCCCGAGATATTTATCAGTATTTAGCCAGCCACCAGCCCACCAGCCCGGATTTCCAGGCTCGCCTAGCTTATTGTTTTTATCAGACCAAACAGTTTGATAAAGCCGCCGAGCATTACCAAAAATCCTTGGGACTTGATTCAACTCAGCCAAACCGCTATTATAATCTAGGTTTGAGTTTGGAAGCCGGTGATAAATTACCGGAAGCGGTTAAAAACTTTGAGTTAGCTATAAGCCTAGAGCCCAAAAATAGTAAGTATTATTTAAGCTTAAGCAATACCTATGTCAAACTGGGTAATGCCGAAAGAGCTAAAGAATTACTGTTGACGGCTCAAACGTTTGACCCGGAAAACGAACTTCTTAAAGCTAAGTTAAAAAAATACATTTAAACTTTTTGTTTTAAAAATCCAATTATCTGAAGTTTGCCGACAGGCAACCATAGACTCACTTAGCTCATTTGGCCCGCCCGCTATCGCAAGCCGAGCTTGATAAGGCATTGCGGGCGCGCAGAGCAGCTCAATTTTCAAAAAACCGTTACATGCCCACTTAGCTCATTTGGCAGAGCAGCTCCATGGTAAGGAGCAGGTGATCAGTTCGAATCTGATAGTGGGCTCCAGATAAAAACACTCCAAAACTTATCGGGGTGTTTTTATTTTTCCGCTTATGTTATTATAACTTTATGAACATGCATTATAACTTCAATAAAGATTTTATTCATCATCAAAAATCTTCCGTCGCGGAAGTTTTAAGAGAAGTGGTTTTTGGTATGGAAGACGGTATGGTCTCCACACTCGGATCCATTACCGGGATTGCCGTAGGAAGCGGCAATCATTTTACTGTAATTTTAGCCGGGGTGGTCATTGTTGCCGTAGAATCTATTTCCATGGGAATAGGTTCTTACCTTTCCAACCGCTCCCAGGAAGAACTGGAGGAAAGAAAAATCCAGGAAGAAGCTCACGAAATAGCCAATTACCCCCAGCAGGAGAAAAAAGAATTATTCGAAATGTATTTAGGCGACGGCTGGCCGGAAAATTTAGCTAAGGAGATGACTGAAGTGGCCTCGCAAAACCCGAGTATGATTTTAAAAGAAATGGCCGTGCGGGAATTAAAAATTGTCCCTAACCAAAAATCAGTCTCCATAAAAGGCGGGGTATATATGTTCATTGCCTATATTATTGGCGGAGCTGTACCGCTATTTTCTTATTTTATACTCCCAATAAGTATGGCCATTCCGGTATCTATTGCCATAACACTAACCGGACTCATTGCCTTAGGAATGGGAACAACAAGGTTTACCAAACAACCCCTGCTTAAATCCGGCCTCAGGATGATGATAATGGGCGGCATTGCCTTAGGTGCGGGGCTTATAGCAGGACTGCTGATTAAACAGTAAAAAGTCACACCATAAAAAAACTTTCAGATATTCTGAAAGTTTTTTTATGGTGTGTTTATTCTACCAAATCAGAACCTATTTCCAAAATCGGTAATGTCTCG
>CAYIHW010000059.1:0-6637 GCA_964363335.1 uncultured Candidatus Saccharibacteria bacterium | reverse complement strand
GGAATTAATAGGGTTCATAAATAGTTATCTGAATGATTTTGAAAATCATGGGGGGCGCAGGAAGGGATTTAAGCGACATCCACTCCCCCGAGAATTTCCAGGCTTTGAATTACGAAACTGTCATTGCGAGGAGTGCATCCGACGCGGCAATCTAGATAAATAAGCCATAAACCCAGATTGCTTCGGATGCTACTGCAATGACAAACATGGGGAATCTTGAGTTTCGTAATTCAAAGTCCCAGGGCACATTATTTTTTTAAATAGATAATTTTTTCTCCACTCGTTTAAGCAGAACAGCATTAGTGGCGACAATAATTGAGGAGGCTGACATAAGCAAAGCGGCAATCTCGGGCCGGAGCGACAGACCAAATGAGTTATAAAATACACCTGCTGCTACGGGAATAGCCAGTATATTGTAAATGGCAGCCCAGAACAAATTTTGCTTCATTTTGGTAACAGTCGCTTTGCTAAGGCGGATTGCTGCGACAATATCGTAAGGATCAGATTTCATAAGCACGATGCTGGCGGTTTCAATAGCTACGTCCGTGCCCGCGCCAATAGCAATGCCAATGTCAGCCTGTGCCAATGCGGGTGCATCATTAATCCCGTCGCCAACCATGCCGACGAATTTCCCTTCATCTTGAAGTTTCTTGACATGACTTGCTTTGTCCCCGGGTAGCACTTCGGCAAATATCCGATCAATGCCAAGCTCTTTGCCTACTGCCTCGGCAACTTTTTGATTGTCGCCGGTAATCATAGCCACCTCCAAGCCTAATTTTTTTAATTCTAAAATGGCTTTTTTGGAAGTTGTTTTAATTGTGTCGGCTACTGCAATAACTCCCGCGAGTTTGCCGTCAACAGACAGTATGCTGATAGTTTTCCCCTGGTTTAAAAGTTTGTCAATTTCTACTCTTCCGGCGGAAGTATTGATACTATTATTTTGCAATAGTTTTTCTTTGCCGGAAAAAATAGCTTTACCTTCTATTGTGCCCTTAATACCAAAACCTGCAATGGAGGCAAGCTGATTGCCTTGTTTTAGAACAAGCTTGCGGGTTTTTGCTTCGTCTGTAATTGATTTGGAAATGGGGTGGTTAGAGCCGGAGCCGACAGTTGCTTCGTATATTAGTACCTCTTGTTCGCTAAAGCCATTAAAGCCTACAATATCTGTTACTTTGGGTTTGCCTTCTGTTAAGGTGCCGGTTTTGTCCAGCACAATGGCGGTCAGCCGGGAAGTATTTTCCAGCGTAGCCGCATCTTTAATTAGGATATTATTTTTAGCGCCGATGCCTGTACCGACGGCAACAGCCGTTGGAGTTGCAAGGCCAAGGGCATCCGGACAAGCAATAACCACGGCGGAAATTGCAAAGGTCAGAGCTGTTAGCGCGGTTACATTGCCAAAAAAATACCAGCTAAAAAAAGTAATCAGCCCAGCGCCAATAGCCACAATTACCAGTCTTCCTGCCCAGCGGTCAGCTATTCTTTGACCCGGGGCTTTACTGTTTTGGGCAGTTTCCACCATTTTAATAATTTGTGCCAGCACGGTTTCGCTGCCGACTTTGGTGGCTTTAAATTTAATCACCCCGGTAATATTGACCGAACCACCAACAACCTTATCGCCTTTGGCCTTGCTCGTTGGTATGGATTCTCCTGTAACCAGTGACTCGTCTATAGTACTTTCTCCTTCTGTAACTTCGCCGTCTACCGGAATTTTATCGCCGGGTTTAACTACAACAATATCGTTTTTAACAATTTCCGCGCTGAAAATAGTTAGTTCCTTCCCATCCCGAATAACTGTTGCCTTGGGCGGAACTAAATCAAACAAAGCCCGCAGGGACTCGAATGTTCCTTTGCGTGAGCGCATTTCCATCCAATGGCCAAATAACACAAAAGTTACCAAAAGCGCGGCGGCTTCGTAAAAAGTTTCTTGACTGCCGATGAGAGTCAAAAGTACGCTAAATAAATAAGCCACAAGAACTCCAGTGGCGACAAGCACGGCCATATTCAATTTTTTAGCTTTGAGGGAATAGTAAGTTCCGGTAATAAAGATAGAGCCGGTCCAAAAAACAATCGGTGTGGTCAAGACCAGTAAAATCCAGTTAACCGGGAAGTTGTCCGGCAGGCTTACTTTTCCGCCATAGGCGGATCCGCCTATGGCGGAAAATACAAAAGCGCCGACTGGGGAGAGCAAAAAAATAGGGATCGATAATAACAGCGATACCCAAAAGCGGCGGCGCATATCCGCTTCCATTTTCTTGGCCATTTGGGGGTTGGTCATGGCAGATTCGTGATCCATGTGCGTGCCTGCCGAAGCCTTGGCGAAGGAGGGGCTCATCGCTTGCATATCATGGCCTTCATGTTGGCCGTGTTGCCGGTCTTTCTTTCCAGGGATTAAATCCATGCCGCAACCCGGGCATTTGCCAGGCTCGGTTTTTCTCACCTCGGGATGCATTGGGCAGGTATAAATAGTTGCGTTTTGTCCTTGCGTAGAGTTGTCGTGATCGTTATCCATAAAAAATTTGTTAATGTAAATATCTAAAAAAATACATCAGGATAGTTACTGTAATGCCCAATTAAAATCCCGGGAACTAATGCCGGCAAGACCGAGAATTTTTAGAGTAGCGCTTTTTGGCAGCGGGCTAATTGGGTTAAAAATTAGAGTACCTTCGCGGTGATGGCCTCCCGGTCCTGGCCCTTGCCATGACACCGGCTTGTATTGCTTGCCCTGGTCATCAACCAAAACGCTGACCTGAGATATATCCTCGTTTAATTCAACCGAATGGGTGCTAAAGCCTACATCAAATCCCCATTGAGATGAACCGGCTTTTAAATCGATCGGCGTGACCGTGACATTAACTTCCCCTTGGGAATCGGTCTTGGTTTCGTAAGCTGAAACGGGATTTTGTGACGGGCTATTGCCGGCGGTGTTGTTTCTTGAAAGCAGAAGCAGAACAGCCGCAACAACCACGAAGGTTATAATAATGTAAATTACGGATTTTTTCATAGTTGTTGATGAAAGTTAATTACTTTACGGGCGATGTAAATAATACCAAACAGGTTGAAAAGCAAACCGACCCAGAAAAATTGTACTTGGTACTGCGCCACGACGCTTAACGCTCCGGCAACTCCCAAAATCGGGATTATGTTAGCCAAGTAGTGTGCACAGCAGGAGATCATGGACAGGGTGGAAGTTGTTCCTGTTACCGCTAAAGTCTTGCCAACACCGTGCATATTGTGCTGTTTAATGGCCACTCGAAGATAACTGTATAATCCAATCTGAATACCAAAGCCAACGGCGAGGATGACGAGGAAATACCAATACTGGGAAAACTGCTGTCTGGCAAAAATTTCGCCTGAAATTCCCCCTACGGCAATAAAATATATGCCGATTAGCGTCAAAGAGGAGGCCAGCCCCCAAACGATTGATTTTTTAATGATGCTTGTGTTCATTTATATCCTTCTGCTCTGGATTAATACTTTGGCCATCCTGTTCTGTAGGCGGAGTGACATTGCTTCCCATATGGCTACCGTGTGATTTTCTCATTCCCCAAAAATGGAAGCCGGCCATAACTAAAACTCCCAAACCAATCAGCCAGCCCCAGCCGGGCAGAATTAATCTTCCGGCTATCAGCAAAAACACGAAGGGTGCTGCGCAGCAAATGACCATCATCCACATCATGCTGGAGTCATGTTTATTTCCCCCATTATTATTATGATCGTGCATATGTTTATTGCTTAATGCTTAAATCTTTTGTCATCCAGTTTTCCTCTAGCCACCTTACCCTTATTTATTGCCTGTCTGGCTATTGCAAAATTACAACTGTCGTGGGCACTACACCAAGCATGACACTGCTTGGCCGCGGCCTCGTCTCTGTATTTTAATTTGCAGATATCACATTGGAATTCCGGCATAAAATTAGAAATTAATTATTAGACTTGTTGCTTAACCAAACTCGAATTGTGCATCCAGACCATGTAAGCGCCAAAGACCCAGGCTATAACTGCAATAAGGATTGCGCCCCAAATAAAGCTGCCGAAGGTCAGCCAGGTAAAGCCCGGCAGGGTTTCAAACAGCGAGTGGTGCAATTCAATTCCTCTTTGGCTGCGCAACGGCAGAAAGCCGCCAAGCAGGCAGACCACGTAAGTTATTTCCGCGCCCAAGATGCATTTTTTCACATAAGATTTGAACGAAAGTTTTTCCATATATTTATTGTTGGTTGATTAGTTTTTATTTAAATCCTGCTTTTTTGTTTCAAACTCCTCCTTGCTGATTTCGCCTTTGGCATAAATCTTTAGACAGTCAAAATGGCATTTGGCAACAGCCCCTAAAGAAGATAATACCCGTCCAAATCAGCAGCATGAGGCTGTCGCTCCACATTCTCCAGCCAAACATGTGTCCTAAAAAATAATTACCCATCATATGTTTATCTGTTGGCTAAATGATAAATTTCAGTTAGCTCCTTAATCGCCTGGGTGTCCTGCCCCGGAGACTGCATCTGGTGCTTGACATGGCTTTTGATGTGGTTTTCCAAGAGCAATTCGTCCAGACTTTTAAGCGACCTTTGGATAGAAAGTGACTGGCGGAGAATAGCAGGGCAGTATTCTTCCGACTCAATCATCTTCATAACTCCCTCCATTTGGCCCTTGAGGATTTTGGCTCTATGCAACGCTCTGCTCTTTAGTTTTGGGTCTAGTGCGTGTCTCATTAGTTTAAAAGTTAATGATTACAGATATACTCCATACTCCTACCCAGTAGTATAGCAGATACCCCCTCTGTGTCAATGGCTTTTAAAGTTATGGACGGGTAACCATTCTTATTTAAGCCGGATAGTCTATTTTCTCTTTAATAAGAAAAGATAATTTTTACAGGTTATCCACCTAAAAATTACAATTTTTCGGTACTGGCCAGTTTCCCAAACAATACCAGCCGGTCTTTGGTCGTCCCCACCGGCCAGCAGGTGGACAGGGCTACCAGGGGCTCAGCGGTATTTTTGAACTGCTCCTGATCGTCAGGCTTGTAAATGCCTCTCTTAGTTACTACGTAATGTTGTTTGATCTTTGTTCCGTCAGTTAAGGTCAGGGTAAGGCTGAAAGAAGCGTAGTCAGGTACGTCACCCAGTTTGGAAAATGTCTTCTTGTAGGGATTATTGTCCCAGGCATATCCGCTGGAATGGCCGGAAATGTAGGACGTTCCCAATTCCCCGGGCAAGGCCGTTCCCGGGTAATGAACTACGCCCATTTTTAAATCAGCGTCAAAGTCTTTAGTGTCCTTGGTCCAAATTAAAGGTACGGTTATATTGATGGATGGGATTTCCAAAATTCCGGGAACATTAGTGTCAACGGAATCATTTTGAATGCCGGGACTGGCAGGTTTTCCAAAGCTTGGGGTTACATCGTGATTTGCCTGTAGCGCGGCGCTGGCGGCAATCTGGTTATTTTCAACTTCCTGTCTGGTTATATCTTCGCCGCTCGTTTCAGTTTTTCCTTTCTGGCTGGAGCTGTAATAAAAATATCCTGCCCCGGCAATGGCTACGACTAAAATAAAAATGGCAACGTCTTTAAAGGAGTGGTAAATGGAATCCTGCTTTTTTTCGGTTTCCCTGACCGGGTTGGCGATTGGCACCTGAACAGCGTTACGGTCACTCGGCAGCCGGGACTCTTCCTGATCCATTCCTAGCATTTTTGCCACTTGCGGCGTGGACCAGGGATATTTTTTATTAGGCTGGTCCATAAATGACGATTGCTAAGATTTTAATGTTCTTCTAGGAAAATAAAAATAAATTAGAGACGCGATTATAAATATCAGGCTCATCAAGGCGTTTAGCCTTAAACTCCCAATAAATATGCTGTCAATCCTTAAAAACTCCAACAGAAAACGTAAAACTCCGTATGACATTAAGTAAGTAAAAAAAACTTTACCGGGATTCGCCGGTTTAACTTTTTTTAGCAAGAACCACAATATCAAAGCATTTCCCAGGCTCTCGTATAAAAACAAGGGATGGAAAAAGTTGCTGTTGGCAAAAATTTCCGACCGAAATATTTCCGGCACGAACATTTTCCACGGCAGGCTGGTCGGATAGCCGAAGAGTTCGTAATTGAACAGGTCGGCGAACCGTCCGATAATCTGTCCTAAAACAAGGGCCGGCGCCAGCCAGTCAAGGTAAGTTAAAAAGGTTTTACTGTTCCGGCCAGCTTTGAAATACAGGGTGATCAGGCCTCCTAAAAGGGAGCCGATGATGCTTAAGCCGCCATGCCAAACCATCAAAATATCAGCGGGATTCTCTATATAATAGGACAGGCTGGATAGAACGTGATAAGCCCTGGCGCCAATGAATCCACCTATAATAACCCAAAAAATAATGTCTTCGGCCTTATTTCGTTCTATGCGGTAAAAAGATGACTTATTTATTGCCAACTTGTAAGCCGCCAGCACTGCCAAAGCCAGGACAATGCCAAAATATCGGATTGGGAATGAGCCGATGTGAATTGCCTGAGGCGCGATGAGTTTGCCCTGGAAAATAATATAAAACAGGTAAGCAAGAAAAGCCCCGGCCGCTAGAAAGATGTATTTAAGGGTTTTGTTCATGGGACTGTTGCCGAATGGGCTTTTGAGATGAAATTTAAGAATTTTGAGCAGATT
>CAYIHW010000058.1:0-6727 GCA_964363335.1 uncultured Candidatus Saccharibacteria bacterium | reverse complement strand
TCGGTGTAGCGTATATCCTGCTTGGAAGCATCCATGTGGTTTTTTAGGTCAAAATCTGTCCGGTAAGCCAAGCCATAAAGTTCGCTTAAACCAAACGGGAAATGGTATTCAAAGTCTATAGTGCGCTTGCTGTAATGTGCCAGCTCGTCTTTGGGCACTTCCAGTTCGTGGATATGCTCCCACTTCAGCCCCAAGACTTCGGTAATCCAAGTTTTCATCTCGGTGCGCCACATTTCAAACACGCCATTCCATTCTTCATCATTCTGCGGGGGTTTAATAAAATACTCAATTTCCATTTGTTCAAATTCGCGGGTGCGGAAAATAAAATTCCCCGGGGTAATTTCGTTGCGAAAAGCTTTGCCGACTTGGCCAATACCAAAAGGCAGTTGTTTTCTGGAAGTATCCAGCACATTTTTAAAGTCTACAAACATGGCCTGCGCTGTTTCAGGACGAAAATATGCCACATTAGCCTGCTCCTGCGCCGGGCCAATAAATGTTTGAAACATTAAATTAAACTGTTTTGGGGCTGTCCAATCCTTACTCCCACATTTTGGACAAGGCGGAATATTAAACCCCTCACTAATGCCTTCAACTTTCAAATCAGGGAAACCTAAATGATCTGATCGATCACGAAAATGACATTTTTTGCATTCCACCAACGGATCGCTAAAATTCTGTAAGTGTCCGCTGGCTTGCCAGACTTTTGGATTCATAATTAGTGCGGCGTCTATGCCGACCATATCATCCCGTTGTTGGACAAACCGCTTCCACCACTCCTGCTTAATATTGTTTTTTAACTCCACGCCTAAAGGCCCATAGTCCCAGCTATTCGCCATGCCGCCGTAAATCTCACTGCCGGGAAACACAAAACCCCGTCTCTTGCACAGGCTTACAATTTTTTCCATTAAGTCCGCCTTATTGGCGGATAAATCATTATTTTGCATAAATGAATTATACTAAAAAACCCGACTTGCGACAAATCGGATAATCTGCTTAAATAACCTCCAAAGGAGGTCGCGGATGAAGCACAAAAAATCTTCCGCTTCTCTGGATTTCATGCTGGCTATTGTGGCAACATTGTCCATTGTCCGTTCCAACTGTTTCATAGACGGAACAGTGGAGCACAACCATATCTTCGCCCTGGTTGGAGCGACTGCTTGGTTCTTTTTTGCCGTTATTGGCGACCGTCGGGAATGAGGTTTCTCCCGGCGGTTTTGTTATTGCTAAATTTCTTTATACGGGACTGTTGCCCTTCGACCATGCTCAGAACGGCACTATTTTATTTCAATAAAGTCTGCCGCCATCTCCCCAAAATAATCGTATTGTATGGCAGTGCGAATTTTTTTCATTAAGTTTAAATAAAAGCGCAAATTATGCATGGTTGCCAAACGAATAGCCAACGGCTCGCCGGTAGCAAATAAATGGCGCAAGTACCCACGGGTGTGATTTAAGCACAAATAACAATCGCAGGTATTATCCACCGGGGTAAAATCTTCTTTATACTTTTCCAGTCTGATGTCCATTGTAGAATATCCTTCTGCCAAAACCAACCTCTCCCCATCCCTCTCCTCAGTAGGAGAGGGTGTAACTGCAGACTGCAGTTTTCTCCCCTTCTGAGGGGAGTTGCCCTTTAGGGCAGAGAGGTTGCTTCCTTTGGCACTTACATAAAGTCGTCCGTGGCGAGCCTCGCGCGTGGGAATAACGCAGTCAAACGTATCGCAACCGCGGCTGACTGCCTGCACAATATCAAACGGCGTGCCCACGCCTAACAAATGTTTGGGTGAACTTGAAGGCAGGTGCGGAATACTGCCTTCCACGGCTAACATCATTTCGTTGTGCGGTTCACCCACGGCCACGCCGCCAATAGCAAAACCTTCAAAGCCCAAATTCACCATATCTTTTGCCGACTGCTCGCGCAAGTCCGGAAAACTGGCACCCTGAACTATTCCCCAAAGTTTTTGCCCGGGGTTAACAGGGTCGCCGTCTATTATTATTTTTTGATATTCTTTAATCGCCCGCTGAGCCCAGCGCTTGGTTAGCGCAATGGATTCTTTGCTTCTTTCATATTCAAACGGATAGCCGGGAAAATCATCCAAAATTAAAGCTACGTCACTGCCTAAATTTGCCTGAATATCTATACACTTTTCCGGGCTCAAGATTTCCGTCCGGCCGTCTAAATCGAACTGGAACACTACGCCGCCTTCCCCGACTTTGCGCATTTTGGCCAAAGAAAAAACTTGGAAGCCGCCGCTGTCAGTAAAAATTGGGCCTTTCCAATTCATAAACCCGTGCAATCCGCCGGCTTTGTAAATAAGCCCATCCCCGGGCCGTTGCCACAAGTGATAGGTATTAGCCAAAACCATATCCGCACCCCAAAATTTAAGCTCTTCGGAGGTTACGGATTTTACCGCGCCCTTGGTGCCAATCGGCAAAAACGCCGGCGTTTGCACATCGCCATGAGCAGTATTTATACGGCCGGTCCGCGCTTTGGAATTTTCATCTTTTTTCAGAATATCAAAATAAGGCATCTGTTTTCTAAGTTTGATGTAAGGAATTAATTACGTAATTAAATATATACTCAATTTTCCACGGCTTTCACAGCTTGACGATAGTTGCAAAAGTCGCAATCCGGGTTGGCACTTGGAAGGCTGTCGCCCATCAGGCATTCCTTGATGCTAAAAATAGTCTTTTCTATCCATGAATCATTACCGTCGTATGGAATAAGCTTAATTTTAAATTCCAACCGCGCGTCAAAAGCTTCTTTGTCCGTGTCGCCGTTACAATACACAAAATATCCTGTATTTGATACCTTAAAACCGTTTTGCCGTAAAAGCCATTGGTAAACTTCCATTTGCCGTTTGTAGGCAATTTGCCAGTCTGCGTCTATGTTTACTTCTTCCTGCTTGGATGTGGATTTATAATCCACCACAATTAGTTCCCCTTTCGGGTTTGCCCAAACATCATCAACCGCACCGGTAATAATTAGGTTTGTCGGCTCGTGGTGATACTGCACGCCCTTAAAATTCTCCCGCCATTCGTCGATTTTCTCATGGACAAAAGGCACGGCTTTTACCCCATATTCCTGCATAAGCGGATGGGCGGTATTGTTTGCCCTGTGAACATCAAACTCCTTTTTTAGTAAAGTGTCCACCGCTGTATTCAAATTAAAAGGATACCCGGGCGGCTGTCCAACCCCCAAACGCCTGTCCAAATAAAAACATCTTGGGCAATTTAAAAATAAATCTATCTTTGAACGGCTAATTTTAAAAGGCCCCGAAGATTCCGGATTAAATAAATTCCTAGTCCGGTTGGAATTGTAATATTGGGACATATTTGACAAAACTTGACAAAATTTTCAATTACTATAAAATATAGATGTGCTTGTGGGGCGTCAGCCCTATTCGGCTAACACATAAGCTGAAGGCAAGCACCTCTAAACAATCCGCAAATAGCGGTTTTTTGTTTTCTAATCATCATTTGGGTCACCTTTCATGGTGGAAACTAGTTTTATATCGCGATGATAATTGGTTATCCATGCTGGTATAACGCTCCAAAAAGTAAGCTGTCCATTGTCCCCAACTTTTCTAATTATTACCTTAAATTTTCTATTTTCGAGAATAGCAATAACCCCCCAGTACTTAACGACCTTAGTTTCCTGAACTATTTTTTTGAATTTCTTTACCCTAAACTCCCTCAAACTTTCTTCGTACTCCTGAAAGGTTGCTGTTAAACTAACCAACTTTTTTGCCAAAGGAAGTAATTTAAATTTCATTATCTGGACTTTTTTATCCCTCTCACGACGATCATTTTTGTAAACCAAGTGGTTGAAACCTTCTGAGGTAAAAATAACTTCCTGCCCAAAAGCTGGGCAAACAATTTTGCCAACATGGTCGTAAAAACGCTTACTATCCTCTTTAATTTTTTCGTAATTGGAAATGTCTTCCATATTTAGCTAAATTTATTCAAGATTAAGACCTAATTCTTTCGCGCGATAATGAACGGCTTCTTTCGAAACTTTAAAATGTTTTGCCACACTGTATTTTTTTAATAAAAAGGGGTGAGATAAATTATTCCATTTACTAATAAATTCTTTGGCTGGCATTAAAAAAGCCGCCGCAAAACGGTTGCAAAATCTTTCTGTGCCTTTCGCTGTATGAGCGTCCTCTTGAAAAAAACCGTAAGATAAATTGCAGTCTTTCACAATGTGTCCTAACTCATGACAGAGCGTGAAATGCTGTCTTTCTGGAGGGTCATTCTTATCTACCCAAATTTCATAGTAATTTTTACTTGGGTAAACCAAACCAGAACATATTTTATTTGATAAATCTAAGGATATTACTTGAACTCCGCGTCCATAATTTTCTTCAATCCATTTTACCAAATCCAATATCGAAGCTCTTCGTTTACCAATTACATCAATTATGGCTTGTGCTGTTTTTTCAGCATTATTATTAATTCTTTTATAATCCATATGTTTAATTTTCATTTAACCTGTTTATTATATTTTCAATTGTTTTAACATCTTCTGTACTTTGAATATTGTACTTTTCTCTTAGGTAAGCTCCGATGGCCGGAAGATGGTTATTCTCCAAAATTCCCAATTGATCCAATAAATCTTTAACTTTTACTCCTAAACCTGTCGCCAAACGAATAATAGTAGCCAAAGAAATATTTTTTTCGTCATAGTCACCTTTTTCAAGGCGAGAAAGAAAACCTATAGAAAGCTTCGTTCTACTAGACAATTCTTCAAAAGTCAATTTCTCTCCTGCCCGCAAGTTTTTTAGATAGCTACTTATTTTTAGCATAGTAAATCTATTTTACTATAGTAAAAATTATCTGTCAAGCAATTAATTTTTTTACCAATAAACCGCCTAAAAAAGCGGTTTTTAAAACTTTCTACCCTTCCTTATTTTTAATTTGGCATCACTTATCCACAATTTCAATTTCCTCACCCGTCAAGCCATAATACTTACCATCTCCTTAGTCAGTTTTCCGAATTGCGTAATTATTCAATTTTATCTGATTTTTGTAAATTGTGCTTTAAACAAAGTAAACGAACATTTTGAGCAGTCAAACTTGTACCACCTTTTGAAAAGGGTAAGTCGTGATCGAAGTGTAAATTTTTTACAGCTCCACAAATAATACATTTGCCAGCGTCTCTTTTCCAAACTTCTTTTTTGACTTCAGAAGGTATTAAACGAGTATGAGATAGTTCAATATTAGCAATTTTAAAATTTTGTTTATCAGATAACCTTAAAATGAATCTAAAAACATTTCTTTGTCCAACCCTTACAACCTTATAATCTTTTAAGTCAAAAGTTCCTTTTAATGACCAAACTCCGGACATAATTTTTTCATAGGCTTTTACTAATTCAGGTTCACGTTTTTTGTTTTTATACTCATTTACAGCTTCTATAAATTTACCATTTTGGGTTAGTCTACCAGAAGGCAATTTGTCAGGCTGGTCTTCAAATTTTGGATCGTGCTCATATCCAGACCTAGAAACATCGTGTCCTTCATATTCGATAGTAATGCCATCTGCACGTACCGAATCTTCATAAGGAGCATTTGAACGTCGCGACATCAAAATCACGGAATAATTTGGATTCAAACGATAATTTATTCCACGTTGAAGATTCTGGACACTTTCCATTTCGCACATTTCCCGGTAACTCAAAATATCGTCTTTTATAACTTTCATTCTGTGAAAAAAATTATCGGCTGTTGATAAATTTTCGCAATATTTTTTAAAATAACCACATCTATTCGAATTTGTCCTGATTCAATCTTTGAGATAAAAGATTGGGTTTTGTGTAGCGATTTTGACGCTTCCAATTGTGTCAAACCCGCGAGCAAACGGGCCTTTTTTATTTGGGCGATTAAGCGTTTATGTTCTTTTGAATAAATCATGATTTAATGATATATGCTATTAAGGAATATTCCAAAATAGAATAACTAAAAAAGACGCATGTATTTGCGCCTATAAATTTAATATTTTATTGTCTTATTCTAAAGACTCTGCTATTTCTTCAAAATAAGATACATGGTGTTATCCAATTAAGTGATAGCGAGTATTTCGTAATCAGCCTATGTTTATAAGGCTTAAACGGTCATCATCAGCGTCTGTCATTGCGAGGAGTGCAACCGACGAAGCAATCTATATTTTCCAAAGATTGCCGCGCCCTCAGATGCATTCGGGCTCGCAATGACAGCCCTACCCACTATGAGTTCAATAGATTTATATAGTATACTTTCGTTCACCTATGGTCAACCCTATCAAAAATAAGGGAAATTTACACTTTTTAATTACTTATCCACAGTTTTTACCCACGCACCAGAAAGCCCCAAGCTCCTGCTCGGGGATGGAGGTGCAAGCCGTCAGGCTTTCCAATCCCTAATTAAAATTGTTCGGCCTTTGAGGATAACTTTTAGCTTTTGTCTTTCTTTCCAATTTAATTTTGCCAGATATTCTACTGGCAAAGTTACGCAAAAACTGGCTTTGCCCACACGGGTAAGCTTCCGGACATTTTTATTCTTATAACTTGTATTGGCCATATAAGTAATTAGGCTTGCCCCGTTAGAAAAATTTTATGTTTAGCCAATTTCTAATGGGGTAAGGAATTAATTGCTTACATTATAACAAAACAGCGTCCGTGTTGCCAGAGACGCTGTTGTAACTATTCACCTTTTTCCAAAGCCCTTTAAAAACCTTAAGATTTTTGATATA
>CAYIHW010000057.1:0-6729 GCA_964363335.1 uncultured Candidatus Saccharibacteria bacterium | reverse complement strand
GCATGTCTTAGGCACGCCGCCAGCGTTCATCCTGAGCCAGGATCAAACTCTTATTAGAACTAAAATTAAAGTCTTGAATTCCAAAAATTTGGAAGAGTTTAAATTTAGGTTTTGATCCCGTTCGTCAATGACGAACAAAAATCTGGCATAATTGATTTGGGAAAAGCTCAATTATTAAAGCTTATAAATTATCATTGAACTCATATTGTACCCACCTAAAATTTTATAAAAATTTTGGCGGGTGAATTGACGCAAACATTGCATCCCGATAAATCGGGACACGATGGTTTTGTACACCCAGTACAGTTCCCGGGGGGGAAGTTGTACTGGCATACTTTAGTATAAATACTAAAGTACATTTTCTAATCACTATTCAGCTGTTAAAGAACATTTTAGAGCGAAAAAAAACACATCCTTAGAGTTAAGGATATTGTCCATTCTCCCCTTTAATTTGGGGACCTCTTATAATCAGCGAGTATTTCGCTTACACAAGAGTAAAATTGGAAACAAATTTATGCCTTTTTTAATCTCCCAGATTTAATTACTAAATCTTTACCTATTGTAAACGATTTGGTTAAAGGTGTCAAGGGGTTAGTTGTGCACATTTTATACACCTATAATTAGCCAATAACCCCAATGAATGAAGCATTTTATGGCCTTACCTGATACCCCCGGGGGTCATAATATGAACACCGGCAGTAACTCCACCGGGGACCGCTCCGCCTAAACAAAAAGTAATGGTATAAAAAGTGGCGCTACCTTGGTAGCAGTAAGCATTACCATTCATACCACTACAATACAAATTCGCACTCTGACAACCGGCAGTATCAGTAGGAATCGGGGCGGTTGGTAATTTGCTAACATAAGTTGGGGTTAAATAAAGAACTGAGTTTAAAACCACCGCCGCACCGCCGGCAGTGGGGTAAGATTTTTTATCGTCAAAAAATAATTCCATGGCCTTGGCCATTTGGTTCATATCAGCAAGCCTTTTGGAATCTCTGGATTTTTGTCTGGCTCCATTTAAAGCTACCAACACCACGGAAGCCAAAAGACCAATAATAGAAATAACTACTAATAATTCAATTAATGTAAAACCCGTTAGAAATTTTTTGTTCCTACCGAAAATTTTGCCAGTTATTTCCCCATTGTTTATTCGAATAGTTTCAAACAGGGTAAATCCTTTTTTATTTTTCATTTCTTTGATTTTAATCGGATACTTATATTATAACAAAAAAAACAAAATCATCCAATTATTGGATGATTTTGTCAACTATTCCGTATTTTTTGGCTTCTTCCGCGGTCATAAAATAGTCACGATCAGTGTCTTTCTCTATTTTATTCACAGGCTGGCCGGTATGTTTAGCCAAGATGTTGTTGATTTGGTTCTTTATTCGCATCATTTCTCGGGCTTGGATTTCTACATCTTTCTGCTGGCCTTCGGCTCCGCCCATGACTTGGTGAATGAGTACGCGGGAGTTTGGCAGGGAAAAACGCTTGCCTTTGGCTCCGCAAGCCAAGAGGACAGCAGCGGCTGAAGCGGCCTGGCCAATGCAGATGGTGGAGACATCGGCTTTGACGTGTTGCATGGTGTCATACAAGGCCATGGCCGAGGTTACACTGCCACCGGGGGAATTAATGTACAATTTTATATCTTCTTTGTTATTGTCCGCGTCCAAAAATAATAACTGGGCAATCACCGTGTTTACCACAGCGTCATCAATCGGCTCGCCCAAAAAGATAACCCGGTCTTTTAAAAGCCGGCTATAAATATCATAACCACGTTCACCGGTCGGGGACTTTTCAATTACCATTGGGACTAGAAGCATAAAATTTTATCCTTAACCAACTGCGTTTCTGCTGTCGTGAAAGATAAACGATAAAGGATAATTTATTATTAAATTCATCAGTCCTATCTTTTCGTCCTATTTGGACTTATTTGATAGTCTTAATTCTTCGTACTAAAAAATTAAATGGCCTAAATTATTCTGTCGCTTCTTTTACTTCTTCTTCCACGACCTCAACTTCTCCTGGGACAACTGGTGCTTTTTCAACTTCAATTGGAGTAGTGTCGCCGCCCAGTTTTTCTCCGCTAATATCTATTTTCCAACCCGTCAGACGGGCGGCTAAGCGGACATTTTGTCCGGCTTTGCCAATGGCTAGGGACAACTGGTCTTCCAACACGCCGACTTTGGCTTCTTTTTTTTCTTCATCCAGTTGGACATTCAAAATCTTGGCGGGTGATAAACTATTGGCAATAAACTTAACTTGATTATCAGAAAATTCAATAATATCAATTTTTTCGCCGCCCAATTCCGCCATAACAGTTTGCACTCTGGCACCGCGTTGGCCAACACAAGAACCAATTGGGTCAATACCGTCTTGGGTAGAAATGACCGCAATTTTGCTTCTACTGCCGGCTTCTCTGGCCACGGATTTAATCTCCACACTGCCGCTAAATACTTCCGGCACTTCCAATTCAAACAGTTTGCGCACCATATCCGGGTGGGAACGGGAAAGCGTAATTTTTGGGCCCTTGGTGGCCGGTTCAACGTGTAAAATTAAAACTTTTAAACGCTGGCCAACGGCATATTTTTCCCCGCGGATCTGTTCGGACGGAAACAGCACGCCCGTGGCTTTGCCCATATCCACTAAAATGGTATCGCCTTCAATTCTTTGTACCACGCCATTTTGCAAAGTTCGTTCCTTGGCTTTAAAGTCAGAAAATTGCACATTACGTTCGGCTTCGCGCAATTTTTGAATAATCACCTGCTTGGCGGTTTGAGCGGCAATACGGCCGTAAGTGGTTCCTGTCTTTGGGGTAATATCGGTGCGGAGCTCGTCGCCCACTTTGGCGGACTTCTTTAACTTTTTTGCTCCTTCCAAAATAATAAATTTTTGCGGATCTTCTTCCACTTCGGTTTCGTTTTCCACTACCACTTTCACGTCAAAAACTTTCGTAGCCATATTCTCCGGATTGAATTCCACTACAATGTTCTGATTCTTTTCGCCGTAATCTTTACGAAAAGCCGCGGCCAAAGAGGCCTCGATCATGGAGATTAATTCTACTCGGCTAATGCCTTTTTCTTCTGCTATTTGGTCTAAGGCTTGTTCTAATTGTTCGTTCATAAAGTTTACTAATACGCGATACTAATATACAAATTTACTAATGTTAACGAAGTAGAATAATCAAGATTAATTAGTTATAGTTCGTTTCATTCGTTCCATTGGTATATTGGTAACTTCCATATATTTAATTGTTATTTAGTTGTTGGATTTAAAGACAAAAAAGGATGAGGCCTAGCTCATCCATAAATACTCTTCCCTTTATCTGTGATGTCTGTCCGCCAGCTGGCGGATTATCTGCGTATCTGTGAGCGCTAGTTCCAATCTTCTACTGCATTCGATATTATTGTAGCAGGTTTAAAGCTTTTGTCAATCCCCTTATATTCCAGTAGGCAAACATCAATTTGTGGCTTTAAAGTCAGATAGCTCTGGTTACGAAAAAAATACATTTTTACAGCTCGTAATATTTTTTGCTGTTTGTAAATATTTACTGATTCCACGCCTTTGCCGAATTTATCTACGCCTTCTGTCCTGGTTTTTACTTCCACAAAAATAATTGCATCCTTATTCTTTGCGATAAAATCTATCTCACCCAAACGCTTACCCTTTTTATTGTACTCGTTCTTGGCGATAATTTTGTACCCTAATTTTTTATATTCTTCCTGGGCATACTCTTCGCCCAGTTGGCCAAGCGTTTTTGGCTTCTGTAGGGTGGTTGGTTTATTTTTAAAAAAATTGAGCATGCTGTCTTTACTAACTACTAATTTTTACTAATATACAAATCCTAACTACCAACTATTAGCATATTGGTACTAATTCGTATTTAGTAAAGCTAGGGCAGATATTTTAGCTTTAAGGTTTCCTTTTCCAGTTCCTGTTTTTCTTTGCTGTAATTTTTAAAAATCCCGATTAAAATAAAAATCAACCACACCAGGCCAATTAACACAATCAGCCAGGCCACAAAATGAGAGCCAAAAAACTTGGCATTCTGATAACGACAAAAATACCAAAACAACTCACCTAAGCCAATGGTCAAAAACAAAGAAAAAAATTTCCCGCGAAATTTCTTGTCTACCGGCGTTGGCGCCAAAACTGCGGAGATTTTAAACACAATCGCCAAAAGCACCAACACTCCTCCGGCTAAAGCAAACAACTTCTCTGAAGGGGCTATAAAGGCCGGGTTAATTTGAAATAAGTATTGGGACGTGAAATAAGATTTTAAATTCATATATCTACAGAAAAATTACATATTAATACTAATCTACAGAAAACTACAGAACCTAAACCTCAAGGTCTTTCTGTAGGTTTATTTCTCGAATAAAACTGCATAGTGGTAGCCGTCGGTATACAAGTCTTTAATTTTTCTAAAACCGACTTGCATTAACAGAACTTCAAGTTTTTGCTGGTCCAGCCGCTTGTCCAGCGGCGGCCCAAATGGGGTGGCGGTTTTTTTCCATTCTACGGCCATTATGCGCCCTGGGCTTTTTAAAATCCGATAAACATTTTTAATCAATGAGTCAGTGTGACTGATTTCGTGCAAAATATTGCCAATTATTACCATATCCACGAAATTAGCAGGTATATCCAGCATTGGCTTGGCTAAGTCTGCCTGAATTACGCGCACATTTTTATAACCAAATTGGTTGGTAATGGAAATGGTCGCGGCCAGCTTGGCCTCCATAACATCTACCGCGATAACCGTGCCGGTTGAGCCGACCATTTGCGCGGCGGGCAACACATAAAACCCGTTGCCACATCCCAAATCGGCCACTACCTGGCCCTGCATCAGCCCGGTTTGCGCCACCACTTCGCTTGGATTTATAAATTTAGACATAATAGATTATTCATTTTAGCTTCCCTCTCCAAGCCATGGAGAGGGTTAGGGAGAGGTTGATAATGATTTTTTATTTTGCTGGCTTTACTAACTACTAATTTTTACTAATAGCGCTGATTCGTAGTTAGTAAAGACAGTTGTATTTTAATTTATAACCTCTTGATAAAGCTTTTCAATTTTAATTGCTTTCCCATCACTCGATGTTTCTACAAGCACTCCGTTAATTTGCAATTACCCGCTATTTCGTTCTATTCAAAACTGATTTTAAATATTCTCCATAAGCGGGTATGAAATCCTTTTTTATGGAATCGTAAAGTTTCCTATTATCCAAATCAAATTCATATTCATGGACTAAACCATTCCTAAGCTTTACGGAATCAATCAATTTCTTGCATACGCCCCCTTGTAATATACCAATTTTTTCAAGCCTTTGGAAAGAGTCTTTATAGGAATCCGGGGTTTTGCCTTGTTTTTGCAAAATAATATTGGCATTTATGTCGCTGGCAAGCTCCACTAAGAGTTCTATGTTCCTCTCGCATGACCTTATTAAAGTCACGGTCTTGTCAAAAACTTCAAAATCCACATCCGTCCATTCTTTTAACTCTAAAAGAAGCGAATGGATTTGTTCCGATTTTTTCTCAATAATTTCATTACCCATAAATTTTCTGTAAATTATCAGCCCTCATTTTTCTAAACTTTGTCGTATGCTGGTAGCGTTTCCATGCCAATAATTTAAACTTAAAAAAATCTTCTTCACTGCCCTTTAATAATTTTCCGCTTTTAGCGGCTTCCATCTGGAGCAATGGCGACGCCTCGTTCAAGTCCACCAGGTCTATTTTATCTTCATTAAAAGAAAATTCTTTTGCGATTTCTTCGCTTAATATATTTTTTTCTTCCAAACTCATAGGTTTGTCCATTACCACCCCAATATCAAAATCCGAGACCTCGTTAGAGTACCCCTTGCTTTGTGATCCGAAAAGTACAAATAAATTTGGATTTAAAAATTTAGACATAATAGATTATTCATTTTAGCTTCCCTCTCCAAGCCATGGAGAGGGTTAGGGAGAGGTTGATAATGATTTTTTATTTTGCTGGCTTTACTAACTACTAATTTTTACTAATAGCGCTGATTCGTAGTTAGTAAAGACAGTTGTATTTTAATTTATAACCTCTTGATAAAGCTTTTCAATTTTAATTGCTTTCCCATCACTCGATACCTCTACAAGCACCCCGTTAATCTGCAATGCTCCGTCTTCTTCCAATTCATTTCTAAATTTTCCTTCCGGACGCAAAAACTTTTCCAGGACGTTTTCTTTTTTTACCCCAATAACGCCGTTTAAACTGCCGGTCATACCGACGTCAGTTATGTGGGCTGTACCCTTGCTTAAAATTCTGGCATCGGCCGTCGGCACATGAGTATGAGTGCCAAAGACTCCGGCTACTCTGCCGTCCAAATAATATCCCAAGGCCACTTTTTCACTGGTGGCTTCCGCGTGGAAGTCCACTAATATTATATCACCTTTTTGCGCCTCTTGCTCCAAAATTTTGTCTACGGCAAAAAACGGGTTAGCAATTTCCCCGTCAAACTGGTTTTCCATAAATACTTGGCCATTTAAATTAATAGCTAAATACTGCTGACCATTGGCGGAAAACCTGTAATAACCATACCCAGGCACCGGAAGTTTCTGTTTGGACTTATCCAGCAAAAATTCATAATTTGCAGGACGGATTAATTTAGGATATTTTTCAAAACACGTTGCCGTATCTTTGTTAAAAATATGATTACCGCCGGTAAAACAATCTATTCCCAGTTGATCAATATCGGCCAAAGT
>CAYIHW010000056.1:0-7023 GCA_964363335.1 uncultured Candidatus Saccharibacteria bacterium | reverse complement strand
ACCATTTCTTCCGCCGTTTCCGTCATTGGTAAAATAACTTCAAACAGTGGCGGGGAGTGCAACCCCACTTGCTTGGCCAGGCCGGCAGCCGAGGCAATACCCATAAGGGCTCGCGATAGACGGAATTCAGTTTGGACTTTAGGGTTAGGCAGGCGAAACGTTAAAAACTTTTCTTTGCCAATGGGAAATTTTTTAAAATAATCAAAATAAGCCCCTAGCAGGCGCTCCAGTACCGACTCGTCTACCAATTTTCCTTCCCAATCCCACTTGTATTCGGAAATACCCAGTTCGGAAAAACTTAAAAAAGCCTCCTTGGCTTCCTCAGTTACCGGGATAAAAGTACCGCTGTACCAATAAGGCTTTCCAGCGTGGTCGGGATGCTGGGTGGCCATGGTGGCCGGAATTTTTCTTTTAATTTTTCGCATACGATGTTATTATATAGTATATTTGAAAATTTAACATCAGCTAAACGTAAATTTAAATTATTTCGCAGGTATCGTATAGTGGTAGTACGCGACCTTCCCAAGGTTGTGGCAGGGGTTCGATTCCCCTTACCTGCTCCAAAAGATTATGTAAGACCTTCTCCGCCTAAAACCGGCATAACCGGTATTATGGCGGACCCGCCTGAATGCTTCAGCTTTCGGCGGGCCAAGGTTTAGACACGGGTCCGATTCCCGTATTCCGCTCCAGCCTTCTCCGCCTCAGGCGAATACGGCCGGCCTATGTCACAAAATAAAGCAACATAAAAATAAGTCATGATTTATTTTACCAAACATGCAAGAGAAAAGTTTAATGTCCTGAAAAGGCATAAACTTGAAATTTTAAAGGAACAGGTTGAGTTTACGGTAATAGATCCGGATGTAATTGACCGTTCTAGGACACCTCTTTTAATAGCCCAGCGAAAAATTGACAAATCCCATGTTTTGAGGGTAGTATATAAAAAGGAAGGAAAAGATATTATCAAAATTATTACCTTTTATCCGGGAAGGATTAAACAATATGAAGACTAAAATTATAAAAATGACGTATGAGCCGGAATCCGATGTTTTGTCTTGGGAAGCCAGTAGACAACCTATTGACTACGCGGAGGAATTTGATAATGTAGTTGTTCATTTTAGTAAAAAAAATACCCCCGTCTTAATGGAAATTTTAGAAGCTAGCAAATTTTTATCTAAAGCAAAAAAACTGGTTAATGCACGAAACGAACTCGTAAAAGCGTAGGAATTTTTGAACTTATTCAGATAAAAACCACCGACATTAGCCGGTGGTTTTGCTTTATGTATTAGGGAGTTAATAATGGGGTAAAAACAGTTTTAAATCGTAGTCGTATATTTCAGTAAAATTGTAGGGCATAACCAAAGTATACCAAGCTAAGCCGGAAATGGCGAAGTGTGGTATAATGGGGGAAATTAACTTAACCTTGAAAATTATGAAAAAATTATTATTTGCCTTTCCGATTGTCGTTTTATTAGCCGTTGGGTGCAGTTCATCCAAGCCAACTTCTTTTTTACCTACCCAAAATCAATCAACAGCACAACAACAGCAAACGATTACTGCGGACGCAACGCTAAATTGGAAAACTTATTCTAATAGTAAGTATAGTTATCAAGTTGGGTATCCAGCCAATCTTAATTTAGGTAAATATATAGCAGGGACGAAGCAGCTCAATTATTTGACGAGGCTTCCAATGAAGTCGTGGGTATTAATGTAATTCCTTGGTCTGAAAAACCTGATATTGATAAAGACATAGCAAACGCAGGCGCCTTAATAAAAAGTATAGCCAAAAAAGCTTTTGTTGCTGGAGAGCCAGCGTTTAGAGCAGATTATGATCCTAATAAGGATAAAAACAAATACATGGCATTAGGGTTGAGTGATCCGCCTAGTCAGTCCTTGAATAGAGTTACCTTTTATCATAATGGGTATCAATATAGCTTAATCGCTGATGGTAAACCTGATATTTTAGATGGCTTGGTAAAAACTTTTAAGTTTACGAAATAGATTGTTAAATTTAATATTCAATATCTAGGGCTGTTTGCGCTAACCACTTCCGTCCGAGCATCATTCCATAACTCGCTTCAAAAATTTATGACCATCACCCTCTGTGGCAGTATTGCAGTTATAGACGAAATGTACCGGCTCAAAACGGAGCTGGAGGGTTTGGGTCATAAAGTTTTACTTCCTCCGAATGAAGTGCCGGGGGAGAATGGGGAGCTAATACCATCCAGCGAATATTACAGCCAAAAAAAGTCTTTGCAAAAAAATGACGATGCCTGGATTTGGCAAAATCATTCCCAAAGAATAGTTGCCCATTTTGATAAAGTGTCAAAATCAGATGTCATCTTGGTTGCCAATTACGACAAAAATGGCATTAAAAATTATATTGGCCCAAACACATTAATGGAAATGGGCTTGGCTTTTTATTTGCAAAAGAAAATTTATTTGCTTAACCCAATTCCTGAACTGGCGTGGAAGGAAGAGATTATTGGCCTTAAGCCCATTGTTATCAACGGCAATCTAAAACTCCTAAGTTAAGCAAAGTTTGTGAAAATAATAGTTTTTTAGTATAATTAAGGCACTTAAAGCCTTATTTTTTTTATGGAAAATGACAACTCCGCCTCCGGCGGGAAAAAACTATCTCTGGAACCTTACAAAGGAACGCGGGATTTTTATCCGCGAGATCAGTTTGTCCAAAATTATATTTTTGGCGTGTGGCGCAAGGTTGCGGAAAGCTTTGGCTATTTGGAGTATGACGCGTCAATTTTAGAAGAGACGGATTTATACCGCGCCAAGAGCGGGGAGGAAATAATTAACGAACAGACTTACTCTTTTACCGACCGTGGTGGGCGTGATGTGACTATTCGTCCGGAAATGACGCCGACTGTCGCCCGTATGGTGGCGCAAAAACGCAAAGAGTTAACTTTTCCGCTTCGCTGGTTTTCCATGCCTAACCTTTTTCGCTATGAACGTCCTCAGCGTGGCAGACTTCGTGAGCACTGGCAATTAAATGTAGATATGTTCGGGGTGGATGGCGTGGAGGCGGACGTGGAAGTAATTGCCGTAGCGCACGGCATTATGAAAGCGTTTGGCGCCAGCGATGAAGCATTTGAAATCCGGGTCAATGACCGCAGGTTATTGAATTTTTTATTGCACGAACATTTAGAGCTGACCACTGAGCAGGCTCATAAAATTTCCAAACTTATAGACAAAATGAAGAAAATGAAAGCCGGGGAATTTTTAGCTGAGGCGACAGAGGTTATTGGTGATAAAGCAACTCAGCTGGAAACCGTGCTTTTTGTAAAAAGTTTGGATGAGTTGGGAGAAAAAGTGCCAAAGTCTAAAGGCGCGCACGAATTGCAAGTGGTGTTTAAAAATTTAGAAAGTTTAGGAATTAAAAATTTTATTTACGACCCAAGCGTAGTCCGCGGGTTTGATTATTATACCGGCGTGGTGTTTGAGGTTTACGATTTAAGCCCGGTCAATAATCGCTCGGTTTTTGGCGGTGGCCGGTACGATGACTTAGTCAGTATTTTTGGCGTGGAAAAAGTTTCCGGTTGCGGGTTTGGTGCCGGAGACGTGACGATTCGCGACTTTTTGGACACCCACAGCCTGTTGCCGGAGTATCATCCACCGATTAAGTTATATATTTGCCACTTGGAAAATTATTTGGAAGCGGCCAATGTCTTGGCCGCAGAATTGCGCGCCCAAGGCGTTAACGTGGCGGTGGATTTAACCGGCCGTAAAGTAACACAACAGGTCAAGACGGCAGATCGAGAACAAATCCCATTTATCTTGGTAGTGGGCGAAGAAGAAACCAAAACCGGTCAGTACAGACTCAAAAATTTGAAAGAATCAAAAGAGGTTGTGGTAGCCAAGGCTGATATTGCTGACCTTTTAAAATAAAACGTTACGGCAGGGCAGTCGCAATGCCTTAAGTTTATTATGTAAAAAATAAATAATATGGAACTGCAAGTTGGCGTAAAAATTTTACTGAAAAATAGCGAAGGGAAGTATCTTTTGGTGCGCCGAAACCCGAAAAAATATCCGGAGGTGGGCCCGAAATGGGACATAGTTGGTGGGCGTATAAATGCCGGAACTACGCTATTGGATAATCTTAAGCGGGAAATAAAAGAAGAAGTGGGTTTAGATTACACCGGGGAGCCAAAATTAGTTGCGGCCCAAGATATTCTAAAATCTATGGAAAGGCATGTGGTGCGCCTAACTTTTTTAGGGGGAATAGACGGCGAACCGAAAATTGACGAAGATCATTTGGAATTTGGCTGGTTTAGCGCGGAAGAAATTGGAAATTTTGACCCAAATATTTTAGACGGATATTTCCGCTCACTAATTGTAGAAAAAGTTATATCCCTTTAACAATCCTAAAAAGATAGAAAAAGAAAATGATGATCTTTGCCCATCGCGGGGCTAGCAAATTAGAACGAGAAAATACTTTAAAGGCTTTTGCAAAAGCCATAGAATTAGGGGTGGACGGCATTGAACTAGATGTGCGGAAAACCGTGGACAATCACTTAGTGGTATTTCATGATCCGGAAATCAACGGCAGGAAAATTTGCAAATTAACATTTGAAGAAATAAACCGAGAATCTGCCAAGGAAAATTATCAGGTTCCGGAACTGGAAGAATCCTTGCGCCTAATCGCCGGTAAAGCCCATGTCCAAATTGAAATAAAAGAAGAAGGGTTCGAGCGTGAAGTGGGGGAGATTGCTTTAAAAATTTTACAGCCGGGAGATTTTACCATAATTTCATTTAACGTAAAGTCATTGCAAACCATTAAACGGATTTTGCCACAGGTGAAAACCGGATTGATTATCGGTACAAAATACGGACGGATTACGCAAATTTTATGGTTTGCGATTAACCGCAAAAAAATGCTTGTTAGTGCGGATATGTTTACCATAAATTGGAAGTTGTGGCTTTCCGGCTTTGCCAAATTAATTCCGCCTCAATACCCGCTTTCGGTGTGGACTGCTGACGGAGTCACAATAATAAAAAGTTTGTTGGCGGATAACGCGGTTAACTGTATAGTTACTAATTACCCTGACCGGGCTTTACAATTAAAAAAAGAATATGAGCAAAAATAGTTTATTTTTTAGCTTCTTTTTAGTAATAATGGTAGCGATTGTTGTAGTTATCCTGACGTATAAACAACCGGTAGACCGCTTTGCCGGGGTAACGGATTTTGAAGGTTGTGCTAAAGCGGGAGGAAAAATAATGGAAAGCTATCCGCGGCAGTGCGCTTTGACCAATGGGAAATATTTTGTGGAGCAAATCGTGGAAACGGAATGCCGAACCAAAGCCGACTGCCCTGACAATCAAGTCTGTTTAAACTTTAAATGTACAAAATAATTAAGAATTAAAAGATATGTCGAGTATGAACGAACAAGAAATAACCGACCAATTAACAAAAGAAGGTTTTGGCGAAGTCTCCGTTTATGAAGACAAGCCGGATTTTGAGTACGCTACACATACTCATGAAAAGCTTACTGCTCATTTTATTTTGGCCGGAAGTATGAATCTTACCGATGTAAGTGGTACTAAAGAATTAGCCGTGGGGGAGCGCTTCGATATTCCCGCCGGCACTGTTCATTCAGCGAAAATGGGTCATTTGGGCTGTAAATATGTCATTGGAGAGAAGTAAAACAGGGGGAAACTCAAATTACCTAATGGGTTCAGCTTTTTTATTATTGAGCGGTCATATCCAGCTATTTAAAATATGGATTAATATTCGATTATCTGGTTGCGACAGTTACTCACTATCAGACTACCTAGTCTGATAGTGAGTAAGGAAAAAGTATAAAATGACAAAGTGGCCCGGATTTGTGCTTTAGAAACCATTAGGTAAAAATAATAATATCCCCATGTTAAAGTTTCATGTTTTTTTTATCACCAATACAACAATTGTTGTATTGGTGATAAAAAAATTAGTATTATTTAAATATGAAAAATTATATCAAACAAACGCTTACAGCGTCATTGGAAAAAAATTTGCCAGAAAAAGCATTTTTGCTTAATAAAGATCAAGTCGAACATTTAAAAAACGCGGGGCAGATAGTTTTGGCATTGGTTGCCGTGGCCGGAGTTGTTGCTGTTGCTACTATCGCGCCAAATGCCCTAAGGCTTTTTAAGTCAATTCCTGCTTTACGCAAAAGTCTCAGGAAAAGCAATCGTCCGGCCGAAAGAATAGCGCGAGCTTTTTATTATTTAAAGCGTAGGAATTATGTTAGATTATTGCTTAAAGACGGTGCTATTGTGGTAGAAGTTACTCAAGCGGGCAAAAAACGACTTTTGGAAATGAATTTGGAAAATCTTAATATTCCCATAAGTCAGCAATGGGACGGGAAGTGGTGGTTTGTATTGGCCGACATACCCACCAAAGATCACCGCAATCAGGCTGACTCTTTGCGCAGAAAAATACGGAGTCTCGGTTTGTATCCTTTGCAGCGTACGGTTTGGGTTTACCCATTCAATCCAATAGATCAGATTGCGTTTGTTTGTGGCCACCTGCAAATAGACCGGTTTGTGACTGTTTTAAGAGCAGACAAGATTGAAGATTGTGATGAGAAAGTTCTAAAGGAGCACTTTAAACGTTTAAAGATAATTTGAGTATAAAGTCCTAAAGCGTAATAAGCTTATTACGCTTATTAAGAAAGATAAAAAAATATAGATAGATTGTTGTTAAAAAAATTAGCACCAAAGCAACAATTGTTGTATTAGTGCTAAAAAATGATGGGTGGGAAGCGGTGTTCTTTTATTTGATGGCGTAGAGCGAGACTTAAGCCCTTTGCGGCAAAGAGCTGGATAGCCCGCTTCAGGCGGAAGCTAATGCAGGTTTCCATACCTCTTAAGCTTATGCCGCGGGGAACCTTTATTTAGCGGCGGGGAGTGGTGGAATTGGAGTTTTTTTGGGGGATGGGGGGGGTAGGGGGCTGTGGAAAAAGAGTGGGAAACACAATAGTATTTTCTAATTCAACTATGATACCCTAAGCGGTTTTTTTTGACTTTTTT